>JBJTTE010000245.1:0-2530 GCA_046080005.1 Erythrobacter sp. | reverse complement strand
CTCGGCCAGATCGACCTGCTCGCCCGGCAGCAGGGTGGTGTCCCCGGCATCGGTGATCTCGACCTTCTGCAGCATCTGGCGAACGATCACCTCGATGTGCTTGTCGTTGATCTTCACGCCCTGCAAGCGATAGACTTCCTGAATCTCGTTGACGAGATATTCGGCCAGAGCTTCGACACCCAATACCTTGAGAATGTCGTGCGGGTTGGGCGAACCGGAAATCAGGGTATCCCCCTTCTTCACGTAGTCGCCTTCCTGCACGTCGATCACCTTGGTCTTGGGGATCAGGTACTCGACAGCTTCACCTTCCTCGGGGATGATCGCGATCTTGCGCTTCGCCTTGTATTCGCGGACGAATTCGATCCGGCCGGAGATCTTGGCGATGATCGAGACGTCCTTCGGCATGCGTGCCTCGAACAGCTCGGCCACACGCGGCAGACCGCCGGTGATGTCGCGGGTCTTGGCCGCTTCACGGCTTGCACGGGCAAGAATGTCACCCGCTTCAACCGTCTGGCCATCAGCAACCGAAAGGGTGGTGCCGGGAGCCAGCATATAGCGCGCCGCTTCGGTCTCCCCGCCTGCTTCGCCCAGCAGGGTCATACGCGGACGCAGGTCTTCCTTCTTCTTGCGACCCGTGGCGCGGTTCTCCGTCACCACGCGCTGCGCAATGCCGGTAGCATCGTCGACCTGTTCTTCTAGCGTGATGCCCTCAATCAGATCTTGATACTTCACCACGCCCGACTGCTCGGTGATGATCGGCAGGGTAAAGGGGTCCCACTCGGCCAGACGATCACCGATCGTGACCTGATCACCATCCTTGAACTTGAGCACGGTCCCGTAAGGCACCTTGTGCATTTCACGCTCGCGGCCTTCAGCATCGATCACCGAAAGTTCACCATTACGCGCCAAGCTCAGGATGCGGCCCTGCTTGTCGGTGATCGTCGGCATATCGCGGAACTCGACACGACCATCCGAGATCGCTTCAAGGTGCGAGGTTTCGTTGAGCTGCGCCGCCCCGCCGATGTGGAAAGTCCGCATCGTCAGCTGCGTGCCAGGTTCGCCGATGGATTGCGCCGCAATCACGCCAACGGCCTCGCCGATATTCACCGGCGTTCCGCGCGCAAGGTCTCGGCCATAGCAGGTCGCGCATACGCCCTGCTCCGCTTCGCAGATCAGCGGCGAACGAATCTTGGCCGATTGAACTTCAGCCGCTTCGATTGCCTTGACCATCGGTTCGTCAAGCAGTGTACCGGCACGAACGATAAGCTCGCCAGTCGCTGCATTGACGATGTCTTCTGCGACGGTGCGGCCGAGGATGCGCTCGCCAAGCGAGGCAATCACCGAACCGCCCTGGACGATGGCCCGCATTTCGAGCGCGTTCTGGGTGCCACAGTCTTCCTCGACGATGACGCAGTCCTGCGACACGTCGACCAGACGGCGGGTCAGGTACCCTGAGTTTGCGGTCTTGAGCGCAGTATCGGCAAGGCCCTTGCGTGCGCCATGGGTCGAGTTGAAGTATTCAAGAACGGTCAGACCTTCCTTGAAGTTCGAGATGATCGGGGTTTCGATGATCTCGCCCGAAGGCTTGGCCATCAACCCGCGCATCCCGGCAAGCTGCTTCATCTGCGCTGGGCTACCACGCGCGCCCGAGTGGCTCATCATGTAAATCGAGTTGATCTGGGCTTCCTTGCCCGTTTCGGCATCGATCGGGGTCGCCTTGATCTCGGCCATCATCGCGTCAGCGACCATGTCACCGCACTTCGACCAGGCGTCGATCACCTTGTTGTATTTTTCCTGCTGAGTGATGAGACCGTCCTGGTACTGCTGCTCATAGCCAGCAACCAGATCCTTGGTCTCTTCGACCAGCTTCTCCTTGGCATCGGGGATGATCATATCATCCTTGCCGAAGCTAATCCCGGCCTTGAACGCGTAGCGGAAGCCGAGGCTCATGATGGCATCGGCAAACAGCACCGTGTCCTTTTGGCCGGTGTGACGGTACACTTGGTCGATCACGTCGCCAATCTCGCGCTTGGTGAGCAGGCGATTGATGATATCGAAGGGAACCTTGTGGTTCTTCGGCAAGCATTCGCCGATCAACATGCGGCCCGGGGTCGTGACAAAGCGCTGCATCGCCACGTTGCCCGCTTCATCGGCCTGCGGCACGCGGGCGATGATCCGGGTGTGAAGCGTAACCGCCTTGGTCTCAAGCGCCTGATGCACTTCAGCCATGTCGGCAAAGCGGGGTAGCTTTTCGATCTTCGAGCCGTCGGCTTCCTCGATGAATTCAGGGTGACGCTCCTGCCGCTCCATCGACAGGTAGTATAGCCCCAGCACCATGTCCTGCGAGGGCACGATGATCGGCTTGCCATTGGCAGGCGAGAGGATGTTGTTGGTCGACATCATCAACACGCGCGCTTCGAGCTGGGCTTCGAGACTCAGCGGCACGTGGACCGCCATCTGGTCGCCGTCGAAGTCCGCGTTGAACGCCGAGCAAACGAGCGGGTGAAGCTGGATCGCCTTGCCTTCGATC
>JBJTTE010000244.1:0-4715 GCA_046080005.1 Erythrobacter sp. | reverse complement strand
TCGACGATTCCGCCGCGATGCGCGCGCTGTTCTGTGACATTCTCGAAAATGCCAAGGGTGTGGACGTATGCGGCACGGCCAAGAACGCGGATGAGGCGCGTGACCAGATCGGCAAGCTCCGGCCCGATGTGCTCACGCTTGATGTCGAAATGCCCGGGATGAGCGGAATGGAATTCCTCGAGGAAGTCATGGCGACCCGGCCGATGCCGGTGATCATGCTGTCCAGCATCACGCAGGCAGGCACCGGTACCGCGCGCCGCGCGCTGGAGCTGGGCGCAGTGCATTGCTTTCCCAAACCGCTGCATACCTCACGCGAGGAGTTCGATGCGACCGTGCGCCAGCTTGGCGACATTGTGCTCAAGGCAGCAGCGGGCGAGTTGCAACCGGGCGGAGAAGCTGCCGATGGAGGCCAGGGCGGCGCGGGCTATCGCAGCGACGGGCGGATTGTCGCACTGGCCTGCGGGGCGGCGGGGATCGAGGCCGCGCGCCAGGTGCTGGCAGCCTACGACGCGGCCTGTCCGCCGACTGTCGTGCTCTTCGATGCCGATCCATCAGCTGTCGAGAATGCCATGCGCGCGATGCGCCACTCGCTGCCGTGCCAGCTTGGCGATGCGGTAGATGGCGTGTCGCTGGAGGTAGGCAAGGTGTGGCTGGCGCATGATCCGACGCGGCATGTGATTGTTGAGCCCGGCGAGCCCGCGCGTCTTCGATTGGTCGAGCGCGATCCGGTGAACGGCAGTCGCCCCTCGGCTGATCTGCTGTTTGGTTCCCTTGCACGCAGCGGCTTGCCCGCGCTTGGCGGACTGCTGACCAGCAGCGGTGCCGATGGCGTGCGCGGGCTGGGCATTCTCGCCGACGCCAGGGGCAAGGTGTTTGTCCAGCGTCCCGCCGATTATGCCCCACGCGACCGCTACGATGCGGTGCGTGCGCTCGGCCTCGAACTGGCCGACCTGAGGCAGGAAGCAATCCCGGATTGGATACTCGGGGCAACCAACCTCGCCGCCTAGCCCCATTGTTACGCATGGTGCAGCGGGGGGTTGCTTGCTGTCAGCTATTGCCATCGCTTATGTGACAGCGGAAGGCGATTGCGAGAGAACCCACGTTGCATGACCCCACTGAGCGCCCATCCTGATGATCCGCACTTTGTGCACCGCACGGGCTGGCTGCGCGCGGCGGTACTGGGGGCCAATGACGGGATCATTTCGGTTGCCTCGCTGATCCTCGGCGTCGCCGCAGCGACACCTGATCCGGAGACCATTCAGGTCGCCGGTGTCGCAGCCTTGATGGCCGGGGCGATGTCGATGGCCGCAGGCGAGTATGTCTCGGTCTCTTCGCAGGCGGATTCCGAGCGCGCGGATATCCGCCGCGAGAGGGAGGCGCATGCGGCTACGCCGGCGGAAGAGGAAGAGGAATTGGCGGCGATCTATCGTGAGCGGGGCCTCAGCCACGAGACTGCGGCGGCCGTTGCGCGCGAGTTGAGCGCGATTGATCCGCTCGCCGCCCATATTCGCGAAGAGCTCGGCCTGTCCGAGCATCTTGCCGCGCGTCCGCTGCAAGCCGCTTTCACCTCCGGTGCGACATTCAGCGCTGCGGCAGCCGTGCCGTTGGTGGCGGCGTGGCTGGCGCCGAGCGGCGCGATCATGCTGACGGTGGTGGCGATATCGGTTCTGGCGCTCGCATTGCTCGGCGCGCTCGGAGCGCGGGCCGGGGCCGCGCCGGTTTTGCCCGCAACGCTGCGCGTCGTGGGCTGGGGCGTGTTCGCCATGGCGAGCACCGCCTTGGTCGGACGATTGTTCGGCGTGAGCGTCTAGGCCCAAGATGGTCCTGATCCTGCTGGGCTATTCGCAATTCTAGTGAGAAAAGAAAGAGTGGTCGGGGAGACAGGATTCGAACCTGCGACATCCTGCTCCCAAAGCAGGCGCGCTACCGGACTGCGCTACTCCCCGACACCATGTCTTTTCGCCCTTCCGGTGGGCCCGGCAGGATTCGAACCCGCGACCTAGCCGTTATGAGCGGCCAGCTCTAACCGCTGAGCTACAGGCCCTTGCACACAAGTAACCGGAATTCAGGGCGATGCGCGCGCCTTACTCTGCAGGCGAACGAGAGACAAGCGGTCAAGTGATGACTATCCGCCGGTTGCAGCGATAATCTCGGCGACGGTGCAGCTGGTCACGCCGCGCGCGGCAAGGCGGCCATACACTGTCTCGAGCCAGAGGTAGAGTTTCTCTACACCCGCCTGATCGGTCGTATAGGGCGTGTGGCCGGGCGCTAGCGTGGGGCTGTGGAGCGAAAGCACCAAGACTGGCAGTCCTGCTTCGATTGATAGGTCAATCCCGCGCAGCGCCTCATCCGGCGACACGCCCTCGGGCGTCAGCGCGATGCGTTCGAGCAGGCCAAGCCGCGAGAGACCCGAAAAGAACCGTGGCAGGCGAGGCTTGGCGCGGTGGATCAGCGAGCCCATGCGCCGCAACAGTCCCCAATAGGCGCTGGTGAGCGGCACTTCGAGCAAACTTTGCTCGGCGTCGAGCCAGTAGGGCAAGAGCGGGTGGTTGCTGTAATCCGGCCCGCCCTCTAAGCTATAATCGAACAGCGGGCGCACGGAGGTGTCGATCCGGATCCCGGCGCGCTTGAGCAGCGCTGCGGTATCGGACCCGAGCCCGTAGCGACCGGCGCGATAAATCATCGGCGCCGTGCCGAACGCGGCTTGCGTTGCATCACGCAGGGCCATGAGTTTGGCCGCTTCAAGCGGTCTTGGCAGATTGCCGGCGAAGGAGTTGTGGACCGATACCTCCTCCTCGAACGGCGGATTGACCCAGGGGTGAAGCTGGATCCCGACTTCGGCCGCGCCGCGCTCGACAGCAGCGCCGATAATCTCCACTGCGCGGGCGTGTTGAACGACGGGCCAATCGACCAGATAGACCGGATGCGCTCCAATCCGTTCGCAAACGGCCTGGAAGCGAGGGATCTCCTCGATATGGCTGAGGCCATAGCCCTCCCGGCGGAACGGGCCGCGCCAGTCGAATTCTTCTTCGGTATCAACCGTCAGCAGCACCCGCTGGCCGAACCCGCTGGCAAAGGCCGCGGTTTGCCCGGCAGGCGGCACCTGGAGCGTTGATCCTGTTGTCATCCCCGTCCTCTGCCGCAGCGCTCTAGGCTGCTCTCGGGCTAGGAACAGCGGGATCGGCGGTCAAGAGCGGCAAGGTGAGCGCAACTGCCGGACCGTCGCGGCGCAGGGTGCCGCCCGCCGCGCGCGCCTCGGCCCGGACCAGCCGCAGAGCAAAGCCGGTGCCGAACAGGCCGGGATTGATTGTCCCAGCGGCCCGCGTGGTGGCGGCGAACAGACTGTCCTCATCCCCAAGCCGTGCGGGCAATGTGCAGACCAGCCGTGCCATCGCTGTGCCGCGGCCGATGAGCGGATTGAGCTCGATCGCGATCTCTTCGCCCGGAGCAGCCGACGCGGCGAGGCTTGCGAGCAGGCGCCAAACCAGCGCCTCGGCATCATCAGGGTCGAGGCTGACCAAGATTGTCTCGGCCTCTCCAAAGCTCAGCGTAAAGCCGGCTTGCTGGGCCTTGAGCACCTGATCGAGCTGCGCGGCAGTGCGGCGCACCAGCGCGGCAAGATCGGCCTCGCCCCGCTCGACCCGCAGGACCCCGGTCTCAAGCCGCGCCAGCCGGTCAAATTCCTCGAACCCGGCAAGGATCCGCGCAGCGTCGGCCGCGATCGCGGCAGCCAGCGCACGATATTCGTGCGGCGCAGGGCCGAAAAGTTGCTGTTGGATCACCTCGGCAAAGCCTTGCACTGCCGTTACCGGGGTGCCCAATTCATGGAGCAGCTGGCGGATCCGGTCAGCCTCGTGCGCTTCCGGCCCGGCGGGCACGGCTGCGGCATCGCTCGGGCGGCGGAAACGACCGAGGTAGCCGATGAAATGGCCTTCCTCGCTAAAGCGGGGCTCGGCATCAACCAGCCAGTCTCCCGCGATTGCCGGGGCGCCAGTCAGGCGCATCGGGCCATGAGCGATTGGCTGACGACGGGCGAAAGCGCGCGCAAGGTTCGTGTCGACGGCGCTCACTTCACCACCTGAATGGCCGGCGAAAAGCCGGATACCCGTCACACAGGATGCGACTTCGCTGGTCGCCCAAGTGATCCGTCCGGCCGTGTCAGTCGCAAAACCGAAGCTGGTGACAGCGCGCGTAAAGCTCTCGAGCACTTCACCGAGCGGCAAGCGCGGCGAGCGATCGAGGTCAGGCACACTTTCACCGCGTTCCCGCCGGAACTTGGAGATGCGCTCGACCAGCGCCGAGATTTCCGTGCGCCCGATATCCTCCTGCTCGCGCTTGGATGGAGCGGGTGGTTGGTGAGGTGGGATCGTCGCAGCCTTGCGGGGTGACCCAGGGCTACGAACGCGGGGGACTGCCGCAAGCGGTTGCTTGGACGCTTCCTCGCTGTAGGTCGGCGCCTGTCCGGGCGCGCGCGCTGGTGAGGGCAGACCGCGATCATGGACACCCAAACGGTCGAGCAAAGCCTCAACCTCGGTCGGCAAATCGCGCCTTAGCCGCAAAAAGCCCCGCGCCCGTACGGGCAGGTGCGGGATCAGCGAGATCCAGTCCTCGCTTGCCAATGTGACACGGGCGAGCGCGGCCGCAGCCACCTCAGGCTCATGATCAGCCAGATGAATGACGAGATCTGGGTTGCGGAGTCGCCAACCGGGTTCGTG
>JBJTTE010000243.1:0-4343 GCA_046080005.1 Erythrobacter sp. | reverse complement strand
CGTTCGGCCTTGACCACCGCCTTCACCCCGCCCTCGGTCGCAGCGAGGAAGCCTGCCAGGGCGCCGGGTTCCAGCTCCAGACGGTGCGCATGGGTCAGGACAGCGGCATATTCGGTGAGGCGCGTCTTGTCGTAATCATGCCCGAAGACGAGCTTGACCACCGGCGTCATCGGGGCGCGGTCCTGCACGGTGAGCCCGGCATCAGCGATCAGCTCGGCATAATCTTGAGGCGCGGCCTGCGCGGCGAGCGAGAAATCATAGGCGCGGCTGACAGCGGCATAGAGCGCGGTGCGGCTGCGATCCTCGGTGGTGTCAGCGGCGCGCGCCAGTTCACGGGCGGCCGCAAGGCAATCATAGAGCCCCGGATCATCCGCCAGATCGTCAGCGACGTGGGGCACAACCTGCGAGCGGCCAAACGAGGCACGAGGCGCGGAGGACAGGGCCGTGAGGCTGTGATCGGGCTCGTCGGCATCCTGACCATAGGGCCACGCAGTAAGCTGGGTAAGGTCGATCACCTTCTTGGCCGGGGTATCAGTATAGTCAGCAAGGCTGGCGAAATTGGAGCCCGGACGCGGGGCCTCGCCCTCGTTCTCGTCATAATCCTCGTCGTCATCGTCGAGCGCATATTGGCCAAAATCCGACATTGCCGGATCGTCTGCGGCGGCAGCTTCCAGCCCGACAGGCTCGCCAAACGCGCCGCCAAAGGAGCCATCTGCCACATTTTCGTGCGCTGGAGAATCGGCCCAGTCGGTCACCGGATCAACGGTGCGCGAGGGCGCTTCTGCGACCATTTCAAGTTCGCTACCAAGTTCAAGCACTTGGTCCAGTTCGAGCAGCAGCTCCTCAGTGGTCAACTGGTCAGCCATCTGCTTCCAGTTGATGACTCCACAAATAAAGTCAATGGTTTCGCCGTTGCTGGAGAAGGGCAGCAGGATGCCGCGATAGAGAATCGCGCTCCCGGCGTGGTTGACGAATTCGGCCTCGAACCCGATCGGCGCCTGATTGGCGAGGATCTGCATATAGTGATCGGTAATGCGGCTGAGCAGCGACCGGCGCGGCACGTCCGACAGGCGCGTGATCTCGCCATGCGCGCCGCATTCCCGCGCCAGCTTGTCGCCGATGAAGCGCACCGCCGGATTTTCGATGCCATAGGAGAAATCGAGCAGCACCGAATGGGGGCCGAAATCGGGCAGATTGGCCGGGTCAAGATCATCGATCAGGGGGTACATCCGCTCGGCCAGCAGGCTCGCCCAGTGGTTATAGGCGCGCACCTGCATGCGGCGCTCGTCCTGACCGATGGCCTGCGGCGGCAGTTCGCGGGCGGGGGTCGGCTGGGGGGCCGGTTCGGGGCCGTCGTCGGCAGATGCGTCCCAGCTCCGATCCACCGCCGATTCGGGGTAGAAGTTGCCGCGCAGAGTGTCCATGACTGTCTTCCGCCCTTCGGTAAGCCTGTGTGCCGCATGTTGTGGCGCGGCATGGTAAACATCAGGTTAAACGGGCGGTGAGTCTTTGTTCGCGGCTCGGTACATCGGCGCAGAATGCGGGTTTTGCGGCCGTGTTGGCGGGCAAGGCGGGAGGTCTGCACCCCAAAAGTGGCGCCTAGAGAAAATACCGCATCTTGATGGTCACACGCGCCGCAGCCTCGCTGATCGCAAAGACCGCGTCCTTGAACTTGGGCGGCGCCATATTGACCGGCGCGTCGCGCGAGAAGCCGTAGCCTTCCTTGGGCATCATCCCCATCGCCCGGTCAGCCTTGCCGTTATCGTTCTCGTCATGCAGCAGCGCGATGGCGTAATTGCCCGGCTTGACCCCGGTGAAGCGGATTTCGACCTTGCCGCTCGCCGGCACGACCGTGCGGTAGGCGTTGGGGTCCTTGATGCACTTGGGAAAGATATCCGCGCGGGTTGTCATGCAGGCGCGCACCACGCCCTTGGTGGAGCGCAGATCGGTGACGGTGATCACCACATCGCCGGCCTGCGCGGGAGCGGTAGCGGCAAGGCTTGCCCCGCAACCAAGCAGCCCGAGCAGCCCGAGCAGCCCGGCGCGCATCACCCTGCCACCACGGCGGCGTGCCCCGCCTCGGCCACGATCCGCCGCGACAAGCCCTTGTCCGTCCCACAGAGCCGGTCCCACACCCGGAAATAGAGCCCGAAATTGCATTTGTATTCCTCGTGATGGCGCTCGTGATGGCTCGCGGTTATCAGCCAGTTCCCCAACGCCGAGTGAACGATCCAGCGCGGAAACATCTCCCAGCCCATGTGATTGGTCACCCCCATCACCGTGGCGATGGTCAGCACAAGCCCGAGCATGGCAAGGTGGATCGGCACCACGAACACCAGCAGCGGCAAAACGATCGCGCCGGTTACCGCTTCGATCGGATGGAAACTCATGGCTGTCCACGCAGTCGGCGGGCGGCTCTCGTGATGGACCGCATGGGCCAGCCGGAACCACTTGGGCCGGTGCATCCAGCGGTGGCTCCAGTAAAAACAGGTGTCCTGCACAAACAGGTAAATCAGCACGCTGAGCGGGTGGTACCACAAGGGCAGGCTCGCCCAGTCGGCGGTCATCACCGTCCAGTCGTGATGCCGCCAGCCCCACAGCACGATCCCGGCGGGCGCGCCATAGATCCCGGCAGACAGCAGCGACCAGCGCACCTCGCGGGCGATCTGCGCGCGCTGGCCGTCATAGAGCCCCGGGCGCAGCCGCGCCGTCACGAGCGCAAACAGCCCGCTCGTCAGCCAGTAGCGCAGGGCAACGATCACCGTCACGGCGAGGCTGACGATCAGCAGCGCGAGGGGAATGGGCATGTCGGCGGGAAGCATTGGTCGCAGGCTATGCCGCAAATCGCGGGTTTGGGACAGGGCTATATCAGCCGTGCTGATCGTGCGCGGCGCAGAGCGGATCGATCAGCGCCATGTGCCGCCGCAGCGCGACGCGGGCGAGATGTTCGACCTGGCTCTTGCGCCGCGCCGCAGCCAGCGGCCCGAGTGCGGCTGGGCGCAGGATTTCAGCATCATAGCCATCGGCGACGATCACCCCGCAGGTCTCGGGGCGAAAGGCCTCGCCTTCAAGCGGGGCACGGTCCAGCCCCGGCGGGAGGCCCCAATAGAAGCGGTCACAAAAGTCGAGATAGTCCGGCCACTTGGTATCGCCGAGCAGATCGGCGCGCGCGACCTTGATCTCAACAATCACGATCAGGCCCTTGGCATCGATCCCCATCAGATCAGCCCTGCGCCCGTTCTTGAGCGGCACTTCGGCAAGGCACCAGATGTCGTTGCGGGCGAACAGTCGGCCAATGCCGCGCGCAACATCGCTGGCGGCAAGAGCGAGCGAATCATGGGGGACAAGCGGGACGCCGGTCATCACGCAGGGTTGGAACGAAAACAGAACGCCGTCAACCCGGACTGACGTTGGCCTGAAGCTAGAGCAGTTTTTTCTCAGGTGGAATGACCTGACGGTTCGGAAAATGCGGTAAAGCAACAACCTAGTGCGGCTGATTTGGCGCAGCCAGATCGCAAACCGCTCTGGGGTGTGTCAGGCTGCCGGGGGGACCTCAAGCAGACGCACCATGGCCGCGCGGGCAGCGTGGAACTCGCGCCACAGCACCAGCGCCGGAGCGGATGCATCCTGCCCGCGCCGGGTGAGCGTGGCGAGCGCAGTCAGGCCGCTATCGAGCATGGCGGCACAATCGGCAACGCTCTGCGCCATCAACTTGCGCTGCCACGGATGCGCCCGGACAATCACCGCGCCCAGTTCGCCGCCAATCTCGACCGGCTCGGGCGCGAGGCGCGCAAGCATCGCCAACGCGGACGCCTGCCCGTGGAGCGCGGCTAGCGCCTCGGCCAGCACCTCGGGCGCGGAGTCCAGCTCGACCCAGGCAAGCGGCCCCGGCGGCGGCAGAATCGTCTGGGTCGGGGGTGTGGTCATGGCGCGGAACCTAGGCGCGCGTCCTTGCCGATTGGTTAAGCTTGCCCTCCGCTGCGCCGGTTGAGGCTCCGCCGGAACAATTGTCTGGCGCCCGCCAACACCTCTTGCTAAGCGCCGCGCCGCGCGCAAGACTGCCCACACAACGGCATAATGCACCCGTAGCTCAGCTGGATAGAGCGCTGCCCTCCGAAGGCAGAGGTCACAGGTTCGAATCCTGTCGGGTGCGCCATCATTTCAATGACTTAGCAGGCCTCATTTCCGTTTGTATGGAATGAGTATGGAAAAGGGCGGTATTTCCCGCCCATGGTGAGCCGCGCCCATGGCCGATCCCGCGCGCCTGATTTCACAGATTGCTGGTAGCCATTCGCAGCGCACCGGATGAGTGCGGCCAGATGCGATTCCCCCAACGCGCCCTG
>JBJTTE010000242.1:0-2967 GCA_046080005.1 Erythrobacter sp. | reverse complement strand
CATCGTGCCAGGCGTGACTAGCAATGATGCCGAAGACGGGCTGCATTCGCTTGCTTCAGCTTTGGTTGGCACCGCATTTGCCGCTGCCTGTGCAGCAAGCCTATTTGCACCAGGCGGCTCGCGAAAGGACCCTTTGGCGTGGTGCGGCTTGGTGATTGCCATCGTCATCCCCTTAGCGATGAACATCTGGCCCGAATGGCGCGGATTGCTTCAACGCTTGATGTTTGTGTTCAGTTGCGCCTTCGTCTTGCGCGAATTTCGCCGATCGTGAGACGAAGGACTAAACCCACCCCTCGCGCTTGTACCACTCGGCCGTCGCCTTAAGCCCCGCTTCGCCGCTGATCTTAGGCTGCCAGATGCCTGGCGGCGGTTTGCGGTCGAAGCGCGCGACCCAATTGGGGTGACACATATAGCCTACCCGGTCAGCAGTGAGCTTGGCGCGGTCGCCGCGTGCGATCCGGTCAGCGGCTGCAGCAACGCTCAGCACCGCGCGCGAGAGGTGCGGCGCAACCACGCTGCGCCTGCCCATTGCTGTGCCGATGGCGGCGACGAGTTCCTTGTGGCTCCACCCGCCCTCGCGCCCATCGTCGGGCTCATAGGTCTTCTTGAATGTAGACCTTCGGCTTGCCGCGTCCTCAAGTAGCGAAGCGGTGGGACCGGCAAGCCCAACCAGCAACCCCGCGAGATCGTCGGCATGGATGATCGACGTCGCCCCGCCGGGCGGAAGCGGCACCACGCCCCACTTGGCGGCGCGGAACAGGTCCAGCATGTCGATATCGCGCGGGCCGTAGACGGCGGGAGGGCGCACCATGGTCCAATCGAGGGCCGATGCCTCGACCAGCGCCTCCGCCTTGGCCTTGGACGCACCATAGGCCGACAGCTCGGGCTGGCGGGCCGAAAGCGAGGAGACAAACACGAGCCGCCGGATGCCCGCACCGTCCATCGCCGCAATGACATTGGCGGTGCCGGCGACGTTCGCCACGTCGAATTGCGCGGTATCAGGGGTGTTGGTGAGGCCTGCGACATGGATCACCGCGTCGGCGCCCGCCACCAGAGCCGCGAGCGCCGCCGTATCGCCGAGATCGCCGCGAACCCACGCGACGCCCTCATGCTGCGGTTGGTCACGGCGAGCGAGCGCCTGCACCCGGTGCCCCTGCGCCACAGCCTCGGCGAGCACCGCGCTACCGACAAAGCCGGTCGCACCGGTGATCGCCAGCAGGCTCACAGCAGCACCATATGGTCGCGGTGGATCATGCAGGACCGTGGGGCATAGCCGAGGCGTTCGGCCTGATCCTCGGCGCGGCGGCCAGCGATCAACTGCATCTCAGCCGCGTCATATTCTGCGAGGCCCTGGGCGAGCTTCTCGCCCTTGAGGGTGAGCACGCTGACCAGATCGCCGCGCCGGAACTGCCCGGAGACGCCGACCACGCCCGCTGCAAGCAGGCTCGCCCCGCCCTTCAGCGCCTCGGCACAGCCCTTGTCGACGCGCAATTCGCCCGCAGGCGCGAGCCGCCCGCCGAGCCACGCCTTCCTCGCCGAAGCCGCGCTGACGGGCAGGAACAGCGTCCCGCAATCCTGTTCGACAGCGTTGGCGATCGGCGATTCCCACGTCCCATTGATGATCCCGAGCGCGATCCCCGCCCGCGTCGCGATCTGCGCGGCCTGCAGCTTGGAGATCATCCCGCCCGAACCGAGGCCCGAGGACGAGGCTCCGCTCGCCATCGCCATGATTTCGGGGGTTACCGCGTCTACTACCGGCACCAGCGCCGCAGCCTCGTCGCGCGGATCGCGATCATAGAGCCCATCGACGTCCGAAAGCAGCAGCACCAGATCGGCATTGGCCGCCTGCGCCACCCGCGCGGCAAGGCGATCATTGTCGCCGAAGCGGATTTCCTCGGTGGCAACGGAATCGTTCTCGTTGATCACCGGGATCACGCCCGCCTCCAGCAGCCGGTCGAGCGTCGCCGACGCATTGAGATAGCGGCGGCGGTCTTCAAGATCGCCCAGCGTCAGCAGCATTTGTGCAGCGGTAATGCCTTCGCCGCCGATTGCGCGGGACCACAGGTCCGCCAGCGCAATCTGGCCGACGGCGGCGGCGGCCTGCGCATCGGCGAGGCTCCCGCGCCCGCCCTTCGCCAGCCCCAATCGCGCCGCGCCCAGCGCAATCGCGCCGGAGCTGACCACGATCACCTGCGCACCGCGATTGCGCAGCATCGCAAGATCGCTCGCCATGCGCGCCACCCAAGCCTCGCGCGCTTGCCCATCGCGGACCAGCAGCGCCGAGCCGATCTTGACCACGATCCGCCGCGCGGTGGTGATGTCAGCAAGGCTTGTCAGCATGGCTGCCTCAGAGCGGCGACCATGCGGGCGCGTCGCCATCATCCTCGATTTCCACGGCCTTGGTCTCGGTTGCGGTGCGATCGGGCAGGTAGCCAAGCACCGCATCCATCAATTCAGGGATACCCGCGCCGGTCGCACCCGAGACCGCAAAGACCTTGTCCGCGCCTGCCGCCAGCAATTCGGCGCGGAAGCCTTCGACCAGCTCGGCATCGGCAAGATCAAGCTTGTTGAGCGCCACCAGCCGCGGCTTTTCATCGAGGCGCGTGTGCTCCTTGTCGCCATAGGCCGCGAGCTCTTCCTCGACGATGCGCATCGCTTCGGCGGGGTCGGCGTCCTCGGTGCCGGTGATGTCGATCAGGTGGATCAGCACCCGGCAGCGCTCGATGTGGCCGAGAAAGCGGTCGCCGATCCCGACGCCGTCTGCCGCGCCCTCGATTAGGCCGGGAATGTCGGCGAGCACAAATTCGCGGCCCTTGTGGCGCACCACCCCGAGCTTGGGCACCAGCGTGGTAAAGGCGTAATCGCCGACCTTCGCCTGCGCATTGCTGACCGCGTTGATGAAGGTCGATTTGCCCGCGTTGGGCAGGCCGACCAGCCCGACATCGGCGAGGAGCTTCAGCCGCAGCC
>JBJTTE010000241.1:0-7290 GCA_046080005.1 Erythrobacter sp. | reverse complement strand
GAGCACCTGCGCCCACGGCCAGCGCAGGCGTTCGAGCGATTGGACCGCGCTCCATGCGCCCTCGCGCTCGAGCCACTCGGGGTCCTGGCACACCGCGATCAGCGCTGCCGCCGCACGCTGGAGCAGCTCCGGCACGGCGGCGTCATTTTCGGGCAGGGGCAGGCCCAGCGCCTCGGCCAGCCCGCGCGGGGTCGGCACACAGAAGCGCGCGGGGTGGATGAAGGCGAAGGCCTCGAGCAGATCGAGACCTGAGAGGTCGGGATAGCCGAGCCGGCTCGCCACCAGCGGGGCATTGACCAGCAGCACCGGGGTATCGGCGGCGGCCATGATCGCATCGCCCTTGGACACCGCCTGCGTGGCGCTGTCCGCAGGTCGCAGCCAATGCCCGCCATGGCTTGCGTGGAGCGCGGGCAGGGGCAGGGGTTCGGGCAGGGTGGCCGGGGGAGTCACGCAGGCCACGATGGGGTGCGGGCGGGACAATGTAAACGACCGGGCGAATTTTGCCGGGGTTCGGCGGTGCCGCGTGGTCTGTCAGCTCAAATGCTTGTATGGTTACGGCAAGCGGGAGGCACGCTCATGCCTTTGGGGAAATCTGTGATGTGGTACCGTATCGGAACGGTGGTCTTGCCGGGGCTGGTTGCAGTTACTGTCGGGGCAATGACGCTCGGGTCGCCGGGCCATTCGCAGGTGCCCGCTCCGATTGCGGCGCAGGCTGGACAGTCAACGCCGGCCGGATCGTCCTGTCCTGCCAAGTTTGATCTGACCAAGCTGGTTGCGATTTGCGACTATGTTTATGATCGGACGCGCATGCCGACTGGTTCGACATATCGCTTTGAATATGAGAGGGCCATCAATGAGGCAGCTTGCACCTCGCCTGCTGAACCCATTGAAATACAGCGCGAAAAGATCCAGCGCCTGTGGAACAACCACCAGCAGAGTTTCCGTTGTACCGCCAACAACTTTGACGTTAATGAAGGCAACGTTCTCAAATATGCGATCAAGACCAGAAGCTTTTCCCTCGTCAACGCCGCGATTGCCCGCTCGGAATTGAACCTCAATTACGTCGATCCCTCCGATGGTCGCACCATCCTTGATTATGTGGACGAGGAACTTCGTCTGAACCGCGGCAGCACCAACGAATTCCAGCTACAGGAGTTCTTCAACGTGATGCGGTCCCGTGGCGCCAAGTTCGCACATGAGCTTTGACGGCAGCTTTGGCTTACGCGGTTCTGGTGCGGTTGGTGGGATCGGTCCGCTCGCGGCGAATCCGTGATCGTTTCAGACGGGGTCCAGACGCGGTTTAGACCCCTGTTAGACCCCCTCTAGCCAGCGCCAGACCCCCCTTTGCCGCGCTTTGCAGGGGGTGTTGCGCAAGGTTTCACGTGAAACATGGCCCTGCGCGGGTGCGCTGCCATTCTGGCTTGCCAGCCCGCGTGCGATCCCTGATAGCCGCGCCGCTATGACCATTACGCCTGACGCTCTCATTGCCGCTGCCCACAATTCCAAGGCCTGGCCGTTTCAGGAAGCCCAGCGCCTCGCCAAGCGGCTGCCCGAGGGCAAGCCCGGCGGGGTGCTGTTCGAAACCGGCTATGGCCCCTCGGGCCTGCCGCATATCGGGACCTTTCAGGAAGTGCTGCGCACCTCGCTGGTGCGCCGCGCCTATGAGACGCTGACCGGCGGGGCGGCGACCCGGCTGGTGGCGTTCTCGGACGATCTTGATGGCTTGCGCAAGGTGCCGGACAACGTCCCTAATCAGGCGATGCTGACCGAACATCTCGGCAAGCCCTTGTCGCGCATCCCTGATCCCTTTGAAAAGTTTGAAAGTTTCGCAGCCCACAACAATGCTATGCTGCGCGACTTCTTGGATCGCTTCGGGTTCGAGTATGACTTCGTCAGTTCCTCCGATTGCTACAATAGCGGCACGTTCGATGCGGCGCTCAAGGGTGTGCTCGCCAATTTTGGCGCGATCATGGACATCATGCTGCCGACGCTCGGCGAAGAACGGCGCAAGACCTATTCCCCCGTCATGCCGATCAGCCCGACAACCGGCGCGGTCCTGCAGGTGCCGATTGAAGTGGTCGATGCCGCAAGCGGCCAGATCCGCTTTACCGACGAGGATGGCAGCGTCATCGAGCAGTCGGCGCTCGGCGGGATGGCCAAGTGCCAGTGGAAGGTCGACTGGGCGATGCGCTGGGTCGCACTCGGCGTCGATTACGAGATGTATGGCAAGGACTTGACCGACTCCGGCATCCAGTCAGGCAAGATCGCGCGGGTGCTCGGCGGGCATAAGCCCGAGGGGTTGATTTACGAGTTGTTCCTTGATGCCAAGGGCGAAAAGATCAGCAAATCCAAGGGTAACGGCCTGTCGATCGACGAGTGGCTGCAATATGGTAGCCCTGAGAGTCTCGGCTTCTACATCTTCGCCAACCCCAAGAGCGCCAAGCAATTGCACGCCGGGGTGATCCCCAAGGCGGTCGATGATTACTGGCAATTCCGCGCTGCCATTCCGGATCAGGACGTCGACAAGCGGCTCGGGAATGCGGTGTGGCACCTGCTGCGCGCGAACGAGCGCCACGATAGCGCGGGCGCGCCGGGGGAGGGCGATGCCCTGCCGGTGCCCTTCAGCCTGCTGCTCAATCTTGTCGGCGTGCTCGGCGCGGGCGCGACGCGTGAGGCGGTGTGGTCCTATCTTGGCAACTACGTCGAGAATGCCAATCCGGCGGCGCATCCCGCGCTTGATGCTCTGGTCGGCCGGGCGCTGGCCTATAACCTTGATTTTGTTGCACCCACGCTTGAAAAGCGCGCTCCTGCAGGCGGCGAGATCGAGGCACTGCAGGCGCTTGATGCCGCGCTTGATGCGGCTGATCCGGCGACCAGCGCGGAGGATCTGCAGACCCTCGTCTACGAGGTCGGCAAGATCGAGGCATTCGGCTTTGCGAACCTGCGCGATTGGTTCAAGGCCCTTTACGAAACCCTGCTCGGCAGCGAGCAAGGCCCGCGCATGGGCAGCTTCATCGCGCTCTACGGCGTCGGGCCGACGCGAGCGTTGATTGCCGAGGCGCTGGCGAAGGGCTAGGACGGTCCCGATGACCCGCAAGGCCGATCCGCACAAGCTCGCGTGAGACTTGCTGGGCCGCGACTTTGACGATCTTGATGGCGGCGAGCAGCACTTGCTGCGACACGTCGCTCAGGGGACCTTTGCCGGGCTGGATGCCGATGAACTTGCGCAGCGCCATGCGACCTGGGGTGATAACCTTGCCGACCGGGTGGCTGCAGTCGGGGGAAGCTGGGGCTTTATCATCGGCTTTGGTGTGGTGCTGCTGGTGTGGACCAGCCTCAACAGCGGCCTGTTGCAGGCGCTCGGTATTGGGCCGTTCGATAAGTATCCCTTTATTTTCCTGAATCTTAGAGCGTTTTCCAGTCAGGTGGAATCACCTGACGGTTCGGAAAATGCTGTAAAGCAACAACCTAGAGCGGTCGATTTGGCGCAGCCAGATCGCAAACCGCTCTATGCTCTCGATGCTTGTCGCAGTACAGGCGCCGATCATCCTGATGAGCCAGAACCGGCAGGCCATGAAGGACCGCATTACCGCGCGTCACGATTACGAGGTGAACCTGCGCACCCAGCTCGAAATCCTGCGGCTCGGGCACCGGATCGACAGGCTGGCTGAGGAGGTGCGGGCCATGGCGCACAAGGACGAGGCTTGAACGCTCAACTCCACGCGCGGGTGCGGTACCACTTGGTGATGATATACTTGGCGCCGCCCTCGACTGGCGTTCCGGCATGCAGCGTTGCTTCGTTCGGGCAGCCGTCCGGCAGAGCATTGTTCCACAGCAGCAGAAGCCCGGGCTTGGGATCGATCTGGAAGCCGAGCGCGGTGAAGGCCGCGGCCCCGCCTGCCTCAACCGCGCTGCAATAGGCCATCGCGGTCCAGCTCCGCTGCCCGCCGCGCGCCTCTTCCACCGGCCAGTAGTTTTCGGTCACATAGAACCAGTCGTTGTGCGGCTTGAACTCCTGACCGGGCAAATAGCGCTGGCCCTGCACCGCCTCACCGATAACCGGGTCGACGCCGAGCAGCGCATCGATGCGCGCCGAGATCCCCGCGACGAACGGATCGTGCGGATTGAGATCGCCGGAAAAGGAGGTGCGAAAGCCGCTAGCGTAATCAACCTCATGGAGCGCGGAGGGCCGCGCCACAGTGTCGATCATCGCGCATAGCTGCGCGCATTCGGCGTCGGACAGAAAGCCGTCGACGGCAAACAGCTCGATGCGGTCATCTTGCAGGCGATAGACCTCGAGATTGGCCGTCAGCCCCGCGCGCACCTCCGCCCCGAGGCAGGCGAGGGCCTCAGCATCAGGCACGCTGTGGTAGGGCGGGGCGATCATTGTGCCCGAAGTTAGCATTCTGCCGCGCTCCGGCCAAGCGCTGCACGGAAGGGCAAAAGGAGCCCCCGTCGGACGGGTCCGACGGGGATTGAAGGTCACTGGTGGGAGCTTACCAGAAGAAGTTATGGATCACATCAACCACCTCGCCGGTGTAGATGTCGACCAGCAGCACATCGTTATAATAGCGTACCCACTGATAGGGCCCATACGCGGGCGGCAGGTGATAGGCCCATGGATCGTTGATGAAAAAGCGTGGCTGGAAGAACAGGCTGTCGAGGAAGACGCCTTGGTTCAACCGGTTGTAGCGGTGCGCCCGGAAGGGTGCGAAGTAAGGTCCCGGGCTGAACAGGAAGCGGTTGCCGCGCCGGAAATCGAACCAATCAAAGGCCCGGTTTGCGCGCCAGCCGCGATTCCAGCGGCGGAAATCGCGGTTATCCCAGCCTGGGCGGCCGTTCCAACCCCAGCGCCAGTCATTCCGCCGCCAGCCGCGTCGATCATCGCGCCAACCGCGCCAATCATCGCGGCCATCGCGCCAGCCGTCACGGCGCCCGTCGCGCCAACCATCACGGCCATCGCGCCAATCGCGGCCATCGCGCCAATCGCGGCCCTGACCGTCGCCCCATCCTTGACGGCGCTGGTCTTCGCGCACGGCATCGCGGATCCCGTCACCCCAGCCATTGCCACGGCCATCGATGCGGTCGGCCCGGCGATCACCGCGATCCTCGGTCCGGTCGGCGAGACGATCACCGCGATTCTCGATCTGGTTGGCCCTGCGGTCGCCGCGATCCTCGATCCGGTCAGCCCGGCGTTCGGTCCTCCGGTCGATCTGATCGGCAGCGGCGCCGCGTCCCAACTGATCTAGCCGCTCAGCGCGGAAATCGCCGCGCTGCTCAATGCGGTTGGCCTGCTGCTCGCTGCGCCAGTCAACGCGGTCTGCGCGCTGTTCGCTGCGGCGATCGATCTGCTCGGCGCGCTGTTCGCTCCTGCGTTCGATGCGGTTGGCGCGTCGTTCGGCGCGGGCAGCGCGCTGGGCTGCCTGAGCCGCCGAAAATGCCTCGCCGCCAAAGCGAGGCTGCCCCGGACCCGGTCCGTAGGTCTGCGCAGCACTCGGCTCCGGCCGCTGTACCTCGGTCCGCTCGACCCACGTGCTGTGCATGGGTTCATAGCCCCGATCAGGGCTTGGTTCCGGGCGCACCCGCTCAGCCCGCTCGTATCGCGGTTCGGGACGGGGCTCATAGGTCTGCACCGGGCTTGGTTCCGGGCGATACCGCTCGGCCCGTTCTGCCCGAGGCGCCGGACGAGGCTCATAGCTGCGCTGTGGGCGCGGCTGCTCGGCGCGTATTCCCCTGCGTTCAACGTGCATCGGACGCGCGGAGGGCGCTTCGGACTGGTAGTCAGACCCGTCCTGCGCGGCGGCAGGGGTGGCGGGCAGGGCAAGGGCGAGTGCGGCGGCCAGTGCGGCCAACGATCCGCCCTTCGCAAGGAAGGTCATCATCGAATAGTGCCTCCGGTATCGCCAGCCCACCACAAGCGGCTTGTTGAGTACAAGGCGAATAGGGTTTGCAGACTGTCGCGCTGATGAACCCGCGCAGCGATGTTCAGAAAAATTTGATTTCGTCTGAACGCATGGCGTCGCGCTTGACGTGGTGGGTGGCGCGTCCAATGCGGTCTGACCATGCTCACCACGCTCGATGACGTCCTGACTGACTGCCGCAACCGCCTGATTCGTGCGCCGCGCGACCGCAAGTCGCCGATGCAAAGCCCCGTTGTCGTTACCGGCGATGTCGATGCCCGGGTGATGGTGCTGCGGGCTTTCGACAGCGCTGCGTGGCGTTTGCGGCTGCACACCGATGCGCGCGCGCCCAAGACGCAGGTGATCGCCGCCGACCCGCGTATTGCAGTGCTGTTCCATGACAAGGGGGCCAAGATCCAGATCCGCGCGCGGGGCGTCGGCGAAGTGCTGCGCACCGGACCGGAAGTCGATAGCGCTTGGACGGCGAGCACGAATTTCGCGCGGCGCTGCTATCTGGGGGAGGGGCCGGGGGCGAGTTCCGACACCCCGACCTCGGGCTTGCCGCCTGAGTTCGAAGGGGTTGAGCCGGATGATGACCAGCTCATTCCCGCGCGCGAAAACTTCGCGATCCTACGTATCACGCTGAGCGCCTTTGACTGGCTCCATCTCGCGCACACAGGGCATGTCCGCGCGCAGTTTTTGCGTGCGGACAACGAATGGCAGGGGCGCTGGGTGACGCCCTGAGGCGCGCCTAGCCTGGGCGTTTTCGGTTCAACGCGTCAGCTTCTTGTAAGCTAACCGCGTCGGGCGGTCCGCTGCGTCGCCCAACCGGCGGCGCTTGTCTTCCTCATAGGCCTCGAAGTTGCCCTCGAACCATTCGACATGGCTGTTGCCCTCAAAGGCGAGGATGTGCGTCGCCAGCCGGTCAAGGAAGAAACGGTCGTGGCTGATCACCACCGCACAGCCCGCGAAGTTCTCGATCGCGTCTTCCAGTGCAGCCAGCGTTTCGACATCGAGATCGTTGGTCGGCTCGTCCAGCAGCAGCACATTGCCGCCGGTCTTGAGCATCTTGGCCATGTGCACGCGGTTGCGCTCACCGCCAGAAAGCTTGCCGACGTTCTTCTGCTGGTCAGCACCCTTGAAGTTGAACGCACCCACATAGGCGCGGGTCGACATGTCTTGCCCGTTGACCTTCATGTAATCGAGCCCGTCGGAGATCTCTTCCCAGACGTTCTTGCCGGAATCGAGATGATCGCGGCTCTGGTCGACATAGCCGAGCCGTACGGTCGAGCCGATATCGATCGCGCCGCTATCGGGCTGTTCCTTGCCGGTGAGGATCTTGAACAGCGTCGATTTACCCGCGCCGGTCGGCCCGATCACGCCGACGATG
>JBJTTE010000240.1:0-5102 GCA_046080005.1 Erythrobacter sp. | reverse complement strand
TGGTAACGCTGTGTCGCGGCGCGGGGGCCGTGCTCCATGAAAGGATGCCGCAGCGCGATGGATCGCGCAAGTTTCTTGCGGCAAAGCGGGAAAATCCTGAGAATCCTCAAGAATTTTCCGAATATCTGGCGCGGCGTCGGCGTCAGGACAGCGATATCTGGCTGATTGAGGTGCATATCGCGGATCCCGAACGCTTCGTTGCAGCCTTGAACGAATTGCGTTGACCCAAACGTAAGGCTGGCTATCGGCCCGCCCACTTCCTCGCGCAGGCTGGCGGGGCGGCAATTCGGCCGCATCAACCAGCACGCAGACGGGGGGCGGCCGGCAGGTCTTTTCGAACACCCATGCCCTTTGCGGGTTGGAGGGTTCCCACCTGCGCCAGGGCACGCTCACCGCCCGTTTTGTCTTATTCATGAGTCGCAAGACCACGATGATTGCTGCGATTGCCGCTGTGGCTGTCGCAACCACTTTGATCCCGAACGGCCGCGAAGCCGCTGCCTTGGCTGAAGTTGCCACTAACGAGCTTGCTCCCCTCGTTTCGGTTGAAGCGCCCGAGCTGGTTCCTGAACCCATCGTCTACGAAGCGCGCGAGGTGGCTCAACCGCTGCCCGCAGAGGCTGCTGTAGATGCGCCTGCGCCTGCTGCGCCGGTGCTGACCGAGGTCGGTTCGCTGCGCCAGCTGATCGGCATGATCGATACCGATGCGCCGATGAGCACCGAACTGCGCTGCCTTGCGGGCGCGGTCTATTTCGAGGCGCGCGGCGAAGAGCTAGCGGGCCAGCTCGCCGTCGCGCAGGTGGTCATCAACCGCACCGAGGATGGCCGCTTCCCGCGCTCCTATTGCGGCGTGGTCGCCCAGCCGGGCCAATTCTCGTTCATGCGTGGAAGCCGGATGCCGTCGATCCCGACGAGGTCTGCCGCGTGGCAGCGCGCGGTCGCGGTTGCCCGGATCGCGCATGACGAATTGTGGGAATCCGAAGCAGGCAATGCCGTGTTCTTCCACGCCCGCTCGGTGCGTCCGGGCTGGAGCCGCGCCAAGACCCGGCTGGCGCAGATCGATACGCATATCTTCTATCGTTAGTTTGCAGGGACCGCACCGCTGCGGGGGCTTGGTCGGGCGAGCGGCGTGACCCGCTGGTTAGCCCGATCCGATCAGCTCACGTCCTTAGGTTCACCCACACCGGCGCGTGGTCGCTGGCCTTCTCGCGGCCGCGATGCGCCTTGTCGACGCCGCAGGCGGCGAGCCGGTCAGCGCATTCGGGTGACAGCAGGATGTGGTCGATCCGGAACCCGTGGTCGCGCTGCCAGGCGCTGGCCTGATAGTCCCAATAGGTCCACACCTGCCCGCGCGGGTTGTGGGTGCGCAATGCGTCGGTCCAGCCATCAGCGA
Source organism: Erythrobacter sp. (assembly GCA_046080005.1). Lineage (GTDB taxonomy): Bacteria > Pseudomonadota > Alphaproteobacteria > Sphingomonadales > Sphingomonadaceae > Erythrobacter. The sequence goes on along the minus strand of JBJTTE010000240.1, from coordinate 3,712 downwards.
GCAGCCGGGCATAGGCAGCGCGGCTTTCCGGCTGCATCAGCGCGTCGCTGGCCATGCCCTTGACCGACCAGACATCATCGTCATGCGGGATGACATTGAAATCACCGAGCACGACCGCCGGGACTTCTTCCGCCCAGAGCTGGGCCATCCGCGCGCGAAGGGCCTGCATCCATGCGAGCTTATAGGTGAATTTCGGCCCCGGATGCGGGTTGCCGTTGGGCAAGTAGAGGCAGGCGATCCGCACGCCCGAGACATCCGCCTCAAGATAGCGCGCCTGTTCGCCCTCGCCCTCGTGGGGCCCGTCGATCCCGAGCCCCCGCTTGACCTCGGCGAGCGTGTTACCGGCGGCGGTATCAACGAGGATCGCTACCCCGTTGAAACTCTTCTGCCCGTGCCAGATGGCGCTGTATCCCAACGCTTCGATGTCGGCGGCAGGGAAGCCATCATCCTGCGACTTGATTTCCTGCAAGCAGGCGACCGCCGGGCGGGTTTCTTCCAGCCATTCGAGCAGGCGCGGCAAGCGCGCCTTGATCCCATTGATGTTGAAGGTGGCGATTTTCATGCCCCGCCTGATGCCCGAAAGCCTCGCGCGGGTCTAACTCAAATCCCGAAGCTAGCCCCGCAGCCGCAGCCTGCCGCAGCCTGCGGGTTTTCGACCTTGAACGCCGCACCGCCCAGCGATTCGACAAAATCGACCGTGCTGCCTGCAATCAAATCGAGGCTGACCGCATCCACCACCAGCTTTACGCCGTCCGTCTCGGAAATGCTGTCATCCGCTTCCGGTGCATCGGCGAGGTCGAACTTGTATTGGAACCCCGAACAACCGCCGCCTTCGACCGCGAGGCGCAGGATCGCCGGGCGCGACTGCTTGCTTGCAATCAGCGCCACGCGCTTGGCAGCGGACGGGGTTAGGATCAGGGGTTCTACGCTCATAGCCTCAATCTAGGGTCTCGCCGCGCGATCCTCAAGTCCGTCATACGGCCTGAATATAGTTGCGCATCGCCTCGGCCTCGTGCTGCACCTCGTCCATCTTGTGTTTCACCAGATCACCGATCGAGATGAAACCGATCAACGCGCCATCTTCGACCACCGGGAAATGGCGGAAGCGGCGACGCGTCATCATGCCAAGGGCGTCGTCGACACAGGTCGCAGGCTCGACGGTGACCGCGGGTGAGGTCATGATCTGTTCGACCGGCTGATCCAGACATGATCCGCCATGGTCCGCCAGCTTGTAGATCACGTCACGCTCGGACACGATGCCGACGACCCGTCCCTCGCGCAGCACGGGCAGGGCCCCGATACGCATGCTTGCGAGCGTCTTGACGACTTCAGAAACAGGGGTGGCAACATCGCAGGCGATCACGTCGGACGACCCGCGTTGGGCGATAATTCTCGCAATAGTCATGACAGGCTCCCTCACTCTCCAATCCGGAAAGTGACATGAATCGGGAGAAAAAGCGAATCGTCGGAAATCCCAATGGACTTGCATGGTTGCATGGCTGGAACACACCATTGCACCCTTTGTGCGTTGCCAAGCTCGCACGCGCACGCCATGCCCCGCCTATGGCCCGCAAATCCCCGCTCGACGATCCGATTAACGCCGCGCACGCCTGGGCGCGGTATCGCCAGATCATGCGCTGGCTGCTGGCTGCGACGACCATGACTGTCGCTCTCGCACTCGGCCTGCTGTTTGCCTATAACGGCATGATTTCAGTGCATTTCTATATTGCCGTGGCCTTGGGGATCAGCCTGGCGATGCTGCTGGGCGGCGGGCTCATGGGGCTAGTGTTCCTGTCACACGGGACGGGCCATGACGAATCGGTCGACAATCAGCTGCCGGGCCGTGACGAGTTCTGGTCGCCAAAGGACGATTAGGCAGGGTTGAGGCGGTAATCCTCGACCGGCACCCCGCCGATCAGGTGTTCCTGAATGATCCGCTCGAGCACCTCGGGGTGGCAGGAGTGGTACCACACCCCGTCAGGCCACACGACCGCGACCGGGCCCGCCGCGCAGACCTGAAAGCAATCGGCCTTGGTGCGCTGCACGCCGCCACCCGCGCCCCGCGGGCTATTGGCGTCGCGGTGCGGGCCGACCAGCCCGAGCTCCTTGAGGCGTGATTTGAGATAGCCCCATGCGGCCTCGCCCTCCGCGCGCGAACAGCACTTCTCCTTGTCCGACATTGCGCAGAACATGATGTGCCGGGCAATCGCTGTACCCTGCGAAGGATCACCATAGTGCTTGGCGAGCGACGTCTGCGCGGACAGCAGCTCCTGTCGGCTCATTCGGGCTTGTCCCCCTTCAGCCAGCGCGCGAGCCAGGCGAAGACGGTGTTGTGCCATTGCAGCGAGTTCTTCGCCCCCAGCACCCAGTGATTCTCATCGGGGAAGACCAGCAGTTGCGCTGGCACATTGCGTTCGCGCAGGATCGTGAAGGCCCCAAGCCCTTGCGTATAGGGCACCCGAAAGTCCTTTTCGCCCAGCACCACCAGCATCGGGGTCTTCCACTTGCTCACGTGGTTGGCCGGGTTCCAGCGCTCATAATTCTCGGTCGCTGCTTCGTAGGAACCGCCGAAATCCCAATGGGGGAACCACAATTCCTCGGTCGAATGGGCAAAGGGGCGCAAGTCGAACAGGCCATTGTGGTTCACCAGACAAGCAAAGCGGTCGGCCCATTGACCCGCAATCCAGTTGATCATGTAGCCGCCATAGCTCGCCCCCATGGCGCAGGCGCGCGAGCCGTCGATCTGCGGATCAAGCTTGAGCGCAGCGGCAAGGCCTTTTTGCAGGTCATCCAGTGGCTTACCGCCCCAATCCTGGTTGATCGCATCGGTGAAGGCCTGCCCGTATCCGGTGCTCCCATGGAAATCGACCGAGATCACCGCATAGCCTTGCGACGCCGTGACGCGCGGGTTCCAGCGGTTCGACCAGGCGTCATTATAGCTGCCCTGCGGCCCGCCGTGGATGTAGAGGATCGCCGGGATTGGCCCGCTCTGGTCGGCAAGCCGCGTGATCTGGCCCCACACCGTGTCACCATTGGCCCCGGCAAAACTGAAGCGGCGGGTGATGATATTCGCCATCTGGCCCATGCGGGTGGTGGCGACATCAGTGAGCGGACGGGCCTGCCCCATGCCGTCAGACAGGAACAATTCGGGCGGCGCGCCGAGCGAATCGCGGGTGAACAACGCGCGCCCCCCGGGCAGTGGCACAAGATTGGCAATATGCGCCTCGTTGCCCGCCATCAGGTTCAATTCGGTGACCTTGCCGGTCGCGACGTCGATCCGGAAGGCTGGGGTGTCGAGCACCTTTTCCGCCGTCGCGATCAGGCTTTTGCCGTCCGCTGCCCATGCCAGACTGGCAAAGCTGAGATCGACCGTGGCGGTCAGGTTGCGGCCCTTGCCAGTAAACAGATCGAGCAACCGCACCGATAGCCGGTCAGCTTCGTAGGTCGGCCGGTCCATCGCCAGCCACGCCAGATGGCGGCCGTCCGGCGAAATCGTGGGCGCGGTGTCGGTGGCGGCATTGCCCCCTGTCACCAGCGTGGGCGGCGCGCCGTCGCGTTCGGCAACGTAAATGTCGAGATTGGTCGAGGTTGGTTCGCCCATGTTGGACAGGCGTGCGGTGAAATAGAGCGCTTCGCCGTCGGGGGTGAAAGCCAGCTCCTCTCCCCCGCCGAAGGGCATGGTCGGGCTGTCGGCGGTGATTCCGGTGGCAGG
>JBJTTE010000239.1:0-6298 GCA_046080005.1 Erythrobacter sp. | reverse complement strand
TGCTGCAACGGGTGTGGGGCAAAGCGCCGCAGCAGGACCCCGCCGGTTTGGTGTTCCCGCTTGAGGCGTGCGATGGCTGTAGCCGATCCCGCCCGCCTCCAGCGTTGCGACCACCTTGGCGCGCTCGGCATCGGTGAGGCTGGTATAGAGCGGCCGCTGCGGGCCGGAGGCAAGCGTCATCCACAAGGCCCCCGCTGCCGCCATCGCGCCGAGCCCCGCCAAAGCAGGTAGCGCACGCAAGAGCGCGGGTTGACCAAGCAGGCCTGAAGCACCGGGTGGCAGCAGCGCGCGCCAGCCGGTCGCGGGCAGCGCTGGGGCAATGGGCGCGTTCGGCAGGCCCGCCGGGCTGGCGGGAACGGGCAATCCCTCAGCCATGGCTTAGCCCCCCATCCGCATGATGTCTTGATAGGCGTTGAGCAGCTTGTTGCGCACCTGCAAGGTTGCCTCGAAGGCCACGCCTGCCTCCTGCCGCGCCAGCATGACCTGCGCGATATCGGTGACAGCCCCGCGCTCATAGGCAACCTGCATCGCGCTCGATTGCTCCTGCACGGCGCTGACCTGCTTCAGGGCATTGTGAAGCGTATCGGCAAAGCCTGCGCCGGGGGTTTGGGCAGGAGCTAGCGCGCGCCCTGCCTCGCTTGCCGCCCGCACATCGCGCAGGGCAGTGCTGCGCGCCAGAACCGAGGCACGCAGCGCCATGACATCTTCGACGCCGAAACTGGCGCGCAACCCGTTCATGCTGCGTCTCCCGCCGCGAGCATCCCTGCCCCGCGCATCGAGGCGAGGCGATAGCGCAAGGTGCGTTCGGAAATGCCAAGGCTGCGCGCGGTCGCAGCGCGGTTGCCGCTATGGTGGCTGAGACTGTCGAGGATCGCCCGCGCCTCGGAGGCGAAGGCGACATCCGACAGCGAGCGCGCGGCTGCCGCGAGGGGAGAGGACGCTGCCGCGCCAAACTCGGGCACGGGGCGCGCTGCCGTATCGAACACAATCTGCTGAGCGCTGATCTCAGCTTCCCCTTGCGCCAGCAGAAGCGCGCGGCGGATCACATTTTCCAGCTCGCGCACATTGCCGGGCCACGCATGCGCCTCAAGCGCATCGAGCGCGCTGCGCGCAATCCAGCGCGGTTGCCCCGGCGCGCCCGCATGGCGCAGCAGCATCGCGAAGGCGAGCGGGGCAATGTCCCCCGGCCGGTCACGCAGCGCCGGAAGCATCAGCGGGAAGACATTGAGCCGGTAAAGCAGATCCTCACGGAACCGCCCGGCCCGCACCTCCTCGGCGAGGTGCCGATTGGTCGCGGCGACCACACGCACATCGACCGTCACCGGCCTGGTTGCGCCGAGCGGGAGGACTTCGCCCTCTTGCAGCGCGCGGAGCATCTTGGATTGCAGCGCCAGCGGCAGCTCGCCGATCTCGTCGAGCAACAGCGTGCCGCCATCCGCCGCACGAAACAGCCCCTCGCCCGTTTCAGAAGCACCGGTAAAGGCGCCTTTCTTGTGGCCGAACAGCAGCGCCTCAAGCATCGCCTCAGGCATGGCAGCGCAATTGACCGCCACAAACGGGCCGTCGGCGCGCGCGGACAGACGGTGGACGAAACGGGCGAGGACCTCCTTGCCAGTTCCGGTCGGCCCTTCGAGCAGCACCGGGATATCGCTCGCGGCAATCCGCTCGGCGAGGGTGAGCAAGGCCAGCGACTGCGGATCGCCCGCCACCGGCCAGCCGCCCTGCGCCGAGGCGGCAATCAGCGCTGCGCGCGCTTCGGGCAAGGCCGCAGGATTGTAAGCGAGTGCAATTCGGGAGGACCCCGCTTGCATCAGCGAGGGCACGGCGTCGCGGGCACCTGCGTGGGACAGAGCAATCGCGATCTTGCCTGCGCGCGCGATGGCTGCACCCATCGGCGCACCCATCGCATCACCAAGCACAATCCGCTCGCGCTGCCAGCTGCCACCCATCAGCGGCACGGTCATGCCGATCAGGATATCATGCCCCTGCACGGAGTCGGCCTGAATTTCCGGGGCTATATCCTGGTCGCGCTGTGCGTGCATCGCCGAGTGAATCATGATCGTTCCTGCCTGCTGGTCTCGGCAAGGCTCTGCCGGATTCAGGCTGGACAGGAGGCAAATTTAAGCCCCCGTAGCATCCCCTAGAGCCGCCGGGCGCGCTCCGCTTGGCCCTTGCGCGCCCGAACGCATGATGACGGCCGATCTCTGATTATTATATTGGTTTTGTGTGATATTTTTTCTGGCTTAAACATCCTGCGCGGTGGCCGCTCTAAGTGCCAGCAGCGACGGACCTCTTCCTCCTGCCTGACCAACCGGGAGTTTGACCAATGAACGTAGTGAACACCAATATTTCGGCGCTGCGCGCCACCAACGCCAGCGTCTCTGCCGGCAAGATGCTCGGCACTTCGATGGAGCGCCTGTCGAGTGGCAAGCGCATCAACAGCGCTGCTGATGACGCCGCCGGCCTTGCGATTGCCGCCTCCTTCACTTCGCAGATCCGCGGTATGGCACAGGGTGTGCGCAACGCGAACGACGGCATCTCGCTCTCTCAGACCGCTGAAGGTGCGCTCGACGAAGTGACCAACATGCTCCAGCGGATGCGCGAGCTGACGGTGCAGCGTTCGAACGAAACCTATTCGACCTCTGACATCGCCAACATCGATTCCGAGCGTGATGCGCTGGCTTCGCAGATCAACTCGGTCGTTGCCAACACCACCTTCAACGGCATCAACCTGTTCTCGACCGCGACCAACACCATCACCATCCAGGCCGGGGCTGAAACGGTCGACGCGATCGACCTGACCTTGCCCGAACTCGACGTGGCGGCGGGCGATCTGGCCGGTGTTGTCACCTTCGGCGCGACGCCGTCGGCGGTTGCGGCGGCTACGCTCGACGATTACGACGACGCGATCGGTGCCGTAACCACCGCGCGCGCCGACCTCGGTGCGTTCCAAAACCGGCTCCAGTCGGCGGTGAACAACCTCACCAACGTGTCGACCAACCTCACCGACGCGCGTTCGCGGATCATGGACACCGACTACTCGATGGAAACCACCCAGCTCGCCAAGGCCCAGATCCTCGGCCAGGCTTCGACCGCGATGCTGGCGCAGGCCAACCAGTCGCAGCAGAACGTGCTTTCGCTGCTGCGCTAAGGCCTCCTTACCCCGTAACCGCCTCTCTCCCCTCGGGGGCGGACACACAAGCCCGGAGCCGCGAGGCTCCGGGCTCCTTTCGTCGGGCTGTCTTACGCCTGGATTCACAGCCTAGAAATGGGATGACATTGCGCAACCCTTGCAGCTATTCCGCAAACGATCGGGCCAGCGAGGGATGGGCACTAGGAACAATGATGGGCGGCGAACCCGCGAGGCAAATTGCCAAACGCTGGCCGCTGATCTTTGGCGCGCTGCGCGATCGGCATGAACAAATCTACCTGTGTCTGACCATTGCCGCGATCGGCCTTGCCGTTGCCGTTCGTGTCTACGGCATCGATTATTCGCTCTGGAACGACGAGATCGCTTCGGTCGTGTTTGCGAGCCAACCGCTTGAGCTGCTGTGGAGCGACTGGATAATCCGCGAGACCAATCCGCCGCTGTTCTACACGCTCCTGAAGTTCTGGATGGCCGGTTTCGGGCAATCAGATGTGGCAATCAAGTCATTGGCCACCGTGTTTGGCGTAGGCAATGTGATCGTGGCAGCTCTGCTTGCCCGACGATTGGCAGGATCTTGGCGACCCGCCTTTGTTGCCGCCTTGTTCATAGCCGTTAACCCGTACCACATCCATTACAGCCAGAACGCCCGGAGCTATACCCTCGCGGCCTTCGCAGCTAGCATGGCCTGTCTTGTGCTGGCGCGAATGTTCAACAAGCATCAGGACGGATCGGCGCGCGGCGGCAAGCCGCTGGATTGGGCGTTTTTCGGGATCGCCATGCTTGTGGCCCTGTACAGTCACACAACCATGGCCGTTTTCTACGTCGCTATTAACCTGATGATTGCGATCTGGATCGCGGTCACCGCAGACCGAGGGCGACTGCTGATATCGTGGGTGGGATGCAATCTGGTGGTTGCCGTGTTCTATGTTTGGTGGATCTGGATCACCCTGCATCAGCTGGGCGACAATGCGAATCTGAGCTGGATGGACACGCTCGATCCAACATTGGCCCTGAGGTACTTTGTTGAGGTCTTCACGCCGCAACCAACTTATCTGCCCATGGGCATAGCGCTGCCCATGGGCATAGCGGGCGCAGCGCTGGCTCCCATCGGGCTGTTGGCGCTGACATACCGATGGAGTGCAACCATTTTCGCGTTCTGCGCGGGCGCGCTAGCGCTCTATTATGTCGGGTCGCAGCAAACCAGCATCATGCAGGAAAGCACGATCCTATGGATATACCCTCTGTTTGCGGCGGGATTGGGTCTGGCGATGACCCGGATCCGCAGCAGCGTCGTGGTCCTTGCGCTTATCGCACTGCCGTTCGTGCTATCAAGCCTTGCATATCGAGAGAATTTTCCGTTCAGGGAATGGGATCGCTGGCCCGATGCGGTAGCGCTGGCGGCTGACGATCCCACTGTTCCAGTTTTCGTGAACAGCGAAGCATTCGCCCTCGCTTTTGCCTATTACTGCAGCAAACAGTACGGTCGTTGTCCGATCGCATTTTATCCGGTCAGAACCACCGCGTATGCACTCTGGTCAAAGGGTCTTTCCGGTCGCACCGTCCTTGATCAGGGGCAGGCCTGGGCAATCGGTAACCCGATCCTACGCACAATCGAATGGGACGGAGAACCCGCGTTGTTTCCTGGTGAGCGCGCTTGCAGCGATGCGGATCAATCGCCCGCCTATCGTTCTGGGGGATCGGAAGTTCTCGGTCAGTTGGAAGTGGTCACGTGGTATCTGCGACCGGAATGTTCCGGCAAGTGAGCCATCTGATGGTGTTACTTTGCGCGCCTTTCATTTGATCCTCGCCAATGCGCTGGTGCAGAACCTCGTCAATCTGACCGTGTGGTTCGCGCTGGTGTTCTGGGCGTTTCTGGAAACCCGCTCGGTGTTCGTCACCGGCATGATCGGCGGGATCTCGCTCGGGCTCGGCGCGGCATTGGCGATCTGGTTTGGCAGTCTGGTCGATCACCATCGCAAGCGGCAGGTGAAGCTGGCGTCAAGCGCGGGATCCTTTGTGCTCTATGCCGCCGCACTCGCCGGGCTGCTCGCAACCCCGCCCGCCGATCTGGCGCACACCGAAAGCGCGGCGCTGTGGCTGTTCATCACCGTGACGATGCTCGGCGTGATCATCGGCAACCTGCGACTGATCGCCTTGCCGACGCTGGTGACCGCGCTGATCGCGCCCGAGGAGCGCGACAAGGCCAATGGCAAGGTCGGGATCGTATCGGGTATCGGTTTCCTGCTGACCTCGGGCATCAGCGGCTTTCTGGTGGGATGGGACGGGATGCGCGGCACGCTGATCCTGGCGCTGGTGGGCACTGCGATCGCCTTCGTCCACCTGCTGAGCGTGCAGCTCGATGAACCCGCACCGGCACCCAGTACCGATGACGGCAAAGCCCGCGTCGATATCGCGGGCACCATCACAGTGATCGCGGCGGTCCCGGGGCTGGGCTCGCTGATCATCTTTGCGACCTTCAACAACCTGCTCGGCGGGGTCTTCATGGCGCTGATGGACGGCTATGGCCTGTCGCTGATGAGCGTGGAGGCTTGGGGATTGTTATGGGCGGTGGCGTCCTTCGCCTTCATCCTCAGCGGGGTCCTGATCGCGCGGCTGGGGCTCGGGCCCAATCCGCTGCGCACGCTGATGCTGGTCAACCTTGCGGTGTGGCTGGTGGCGGCGCTCTTCTCGATCCAGTCCTCGATCATACTGCTCGCGCTCGGGAGCGCCTTGTGGCTGCTGCTCAGCCCCTTTGCTGAAGCGGCTGAACAGACCGCGCTGCAACAGGTCGTCCCGTTTGAACGGCAAGGGCGGGTGTTTGGCTTTGCCCAGAGTGTCGAGCAGTCCGCTGCACCGCTGACCGCCTTCCTGGTGGGTCCGTTGACCCAGTTCATCGCCATCCCGTTCATGACGACAGGCAGCGGAGCCGCGCTGATCGGGGCGTGGTACGGCACCGGGCCGGAGCGCGGCATGGCGCTGGTGTTCAGCCTGACCGGTCTGCTCGGCATCGTGCTGACGCTCTTCGCCTTTAATTCACCCGCCTACCGGATGCTTTGCGCGGCGTTGGCAGAAAGCCGAGCGGCAGAGAAGTCCGAGAACTAGCGATCTGGCTGCGCCAAATAGGCCGCACCAGGTTGTTGTTTTACCGCA
>JBJTTE010000238.1:0-3501 GCA_046080005.1 Erythrobacter sp. | reverse complement strand
CCATGGCGCCGGAGACAGTCTTGCACTAACAATCAACACGGACCACTCGGTGGGGGCCGGTCAGAGTGAGCGATGCAGCGTATCGTGAGCGACGATCAACGTAGCCCTGTGCCCAATTCGGCCCGCCCCGGCGGGGTCGCGTTCTGAAGCCCGCTGGCGTCGTCACGCCGCTTGCAGGGGCAACCACCCCTGCCGCGCACCATTCCTGTCCAGCGGACTGCAGAACGCGATCAGGGTGGGTCAGGTTGGTCGGAAACCGCTCTAACCGTGCGCAGCCGCCGAACCTTCGACAATTGCCAATAGGCTGCATCCTCGTCAGGAACCGCACGGGCCGGCAGGGATTGGAACTCACGCAGACAGGAGAGAAACCCATGAACCGCATATCCTTTGCCGCCGCTGCTGCAGCCACATTCGCTGCTATGATCGGCGCAATTGCGGCTGCGCCCGCGCTATTTGCCCAAGCTGCTCCGGAAATGCCCGGCGAGGCAGATCCTGCGCGCGTGACAGCGGGAACCTATGCCGCCGATTCCAACCACTCGCTGATTGCATTTGAAGTCAACCACTTCGGCTTCAACGATTACTATGGGCTGTTCGGCGATGTTGCCGGTACGCTGGAAATCGATCCAGCCAATCTTGACGCGGCCAAGGTCGATGTCACCATCCCAATCGCCAACGTCACCACTGCCAACAAGCGGTTGACCGACCACCTGCTGCGGCCTGGCAAGGACGGTGGCAAGCCCGATTTCTTCGGTCCGGCCCCCACTGCTGCCCGGTTCGTTTCAACTTCGGTCAAGGCCGAGGGGCTGATGGCGACGGTCACTGGCGATCTCACCATGAACGGAATCACCAAGCCGGTCAGCTTGGAGGCGGAATTCACAGGTGCAGGCATCAACCCCTTCAGCAAGAAGCAAACCATTGGCTTCGAGGCGGAAACCGAAATCAAGCGCTCCGACTTTGGTGTGAACTACGGCATTCCCTTGATCGGCGACGAGGTCGAACTCGATATCAGCGTCGCGTTCGAAAAGCAGTGAAACCTAGGCTCCCCCTCCCCATTGGGAGAGAGAGCTTGGTTCTAGCCCTTATCGCATCAGCGCAAACGCGGTCCGCACTTCGCTGACAAAGGCTGCGGGCTGCTCCCATGCGGCAAAGTGTCCACCCTTGTCCATCACACCCCAGTGAACGATATTCGGGCAATAGGGCTCCATACAGCGGCGCGGGGTGGGCAGGACTTCCTTGGGAAACACGCTCGCCGCTACCGGCATGGTAATCTGCGTCATCGGCGAAGGCTTGAAGCTCTCCCAATAGAGCCGCGCCGAAGAGGCACCCGCCGCCGTCAGCCAGTAAAGCATGATATTGTCGAGCATGGCATCCCGGCTGAGCGCATCTTCTGGGCGGCCGTTATTGTCGGTCCAGGCCCACATCTTCTCGTAGATCCACCCCGCCAGCGCGACAGGCGAATCCACCAGCGCATAGCCGATAGTCTGGGGCCGGGTAGACTGCTGCTTGGAATAGCCCGAATCCCAGTCCTGATAATGCTTAAGCGCGCCCAACGCTTTGAGCACTTCGGGAGAGGGATTGGCGAGGTCTTCGGGCAGGGGCGGAGCCATTGGCATGTTGAGGTGGATCCCTGCGCAGCCCGCCACAGCCTGCTGGCCGATCTGCGACGTCACGATCGCGCCCCAATCGCCGCCTTGCGCAAACCATCGGCTATATCCGAGCCGCACCATCAGGACGCCCCATGCGCGGGCGATGCGCTCGACATTCCAGCCATGCCGCTCCGGCTTGCCCGACAGGCCATAACCCGGCAGGCACGGGATCACGAGGTGGAACGCATCCTCGGCACGCCCGCCATGCGCTTCCGGGTCGGTGAGGGGGCCGACGCAGGCGCGAAATTCAAGGATCGAGCCTGGCCAGCCATGCGTCAAGATTAGCGGCGCCGCCCCGGCATGGCGCGAGCGCACATGAAGAAAGCGGACCGCCACGCCATCGATCGTGGTGGTGTAGAGCCCGGCTTCATTGAGCCACGCCTCGCACGCCCGCCAATCGTAGTCATGCCGCCAATAGCCGACGAAATCCTGCGGCGCGGCAAGCGGCACCCCCTGCGACCAATCTACCACCGCCTCGCGCTCGGGCCAGCGGGCATTGTCGAGCCGCGCGTTCAGATCATCGAGCGCAGCTTGTGGCACATGGTAAGCAAAGGCCTCAACAGCTTCGGACATGACTTGCACTCCCTCGAATCCACTGTGGAGAAGCTCCGCCCACTTCACCATCGATTTGTTGCGCGAACGCAGCCTAGAGCACTGGCCAGCAGCGGCCGTGACGTCATACGCGCGCAACACCCTCTCAACTGCGACCATGCGCAACCGCGCGTCCATGTCGCTTGCCAGAAGCCAAAACCCGCCTCTCGACTTAGTCGCAACAATCGGGCAGGCCGTGTCCCACGATGCGCTTGTCCGATTGCCACAATATTGATGATTTCCGCAGGCTGGCAAAGGCGCGGCTGCCCTATCCGGTGTTCGACTATATTGACGGCGCCGCCGATGACGAGCTGACCAAGGCCCGCAATACCGTCGCCTTTTCCGAGGTCGATCTGGTCCCCGATGTGTTGGCAGGTGTGGCCGAGATTGACACCTCTTGCACCATCCTCAGCAAGCGGTCCGAGCTCCCGCTGATGCTCTCGCCGACTGCCGTGCAGCGCGCGTTTCATTGGCAGGGGGAGCGAGCTGTCGCGAAGGCGGCGGAAAAGTTCGGCCTGTGGTTCGGGATCTCGAGCCTTGCGACCCGCTCGATTGAGGAGATCGCTACGCTCACCACTGGCCCCAAGCTCTTTCAGCTCTATGTCCACAAGGACAAGGGGCTGAACACCCACATGATCGAGCGCTGCCAGGCCGCCAAGTTCGATGCCCTGGCCCTAACCGTGGATACCATCGTCTCGGGCAAGCGTGAACGGTGCCTAAGGAGCGGCTTCACCACCCCGCCGCGCTTCACCCCGCGCGCGGTGTGGAGCTACGCCACGCGTCCGCGTTGGACGCTTGATTACGTGCTGCGCGAGACATTCCGGCTCCCGAATCTCGATACCCACGTCACCGAAGGCACCGACAAGGCGGTGAGCATCGCTGAGTATTTCAATACGATGCTCGATACCGCGATGGATTGGGACACAGCCGCTGCAATTCGCCAGCAGTGGGGCGGCACCTTTGTGCTCAAGGGTGTCATGAGCGCAGGCGATGCCCGCCGTGCGGTAGAGATCGGCGCAGATGCGATCATGGTCTCGAACCATGGTGGACGCCAGCTCGACGGTAGCCGAGCCCCGTTTGACCAACTGCCTGAGATCGTCGATGCGGTTGGCGGGCAGATCGAGATCATCTGTGACGGCGGCGTGCGGCGCGGCACCCATGTCCTGAAAGCCCTGTGCAGCGGCGCGAGCGCGGCCTCGGGCGGGCGGCTCTATCTCTATGCTCTGGCTGCAGCAGGGCAGCCCGGGGTTGAACGTGCGCTCGG
>JBJTTE010000237.1:0-3388 GCA_046080005.1 Erythrobacter sp. | reverse complement strand
GTCCTAAGCGGATCTTGAAGTGCAGCACTCGGGACTGCAGCCACCCGCCCTGATATCACTGTGGTCCGCAGGCCGCTGCATAGATCAAATCAGCTCGACCCGCAGCAGTGACAGTGGCATTGCCTTAAGGCTGACCAAGGTCCCAAGTCATTGGAGCAAACCGTGTCCTTGTTGATCGACACGCCGACCCTCGCGAAGATGAAGCTGTCGATCTCGGTCAACGGCTTTTACGTGCCCTTCAAGGACATAGTAAGATCGATCCGACGGTTCTGCCCGCCGGCCCTGTTCCACTACGAAGACCCCGTGCTGGATGTATCCCCTTCCGGCTCGGCATTTCTATTTCGCTATCGGGGGCGCAACTTCGGCCTATGTACGCGCCACCAGCTTGGCATCGGGGCGACGGCCATCAATCCCGAGCGGTTCATGATCACCGCTGAAGAAGCGGACGGGAGGCGCGTTGGACTCAGTCCCAACCGGGTAAGTCGGGTGTCGTTCGCCGATCCAGCGCACTCCAATCTCGCCGACATGTTCCTTGCGGAATTCGACGACGTGCGAAACGGTCGGAACGTGCGTGGGTCGTTCCTTGAGACCGAGCTGTCGAGGAATTTCCAGACTGTACAGTCGGTCGAGATCAAGTTGATCTTTTCACTCGGATATCCAACCGCTGCTCGAAACATCGATCTCCAATTTGACGAGGCCGGTGACGAGATCACCGGGGCAGATATCACCCTCCGATAGGTGAAGCTGTACTTAGAACTCGACGGCCCGGCACTGCTCGATCCCGAGAACCGCCGGCCTTTGGTAAAGCATCGCACTTATGAGCAAGACGACGTTGACCCGGATGGGATGAGCGGCGCTCCCGTGTTCTTCGTCCAGCTCGACGCCAGCTCAAACGCGCACCTGGGCTTCGGAGGAATGATCACCCATGCCGCGGGCGGAAGATACGCGGCCTATGACGGCGCGGCCCTCAAGCAGATCGTGGACGGCTACATCGACCAGAAGGATTAGCTTCCGAGTTAAGGCGCTGAGCTGAACTGCGGCAGGCGGCAGACTATTGACGGTGATCGGCCATAGGCAGCAATTCGGAGTGCATTATTCTCGGCAACACATTATCCCTCACGCCCTGATCTCGACCAGCGGGATCGACTGGACGTTCTGCAGGTTGTAGGCGCGGCTGATCACCTGAAGGTGGTCGGTGTCGAAGCGCACGGGTACGTCGAAGCGGAAGGTCGCGACGGGCGTCGCCGCCGGAGCCGCGCCGAAGGTGAGCTGCCCCGTCGCGTGATCGATGGTCGGCGTGACGACGTTCCCGTTGACGCGCACGATCACCGAGCCGACGACCGGACGGGTGATGGTGCGGATCTCCACCACAGGCCCGGACGGATAGCGCTTCACCAGCTGGAACACCGTCGCGCTGACCGCCTGGCATTGCTGGTCGGTGGCTTCGAAGTCGCCCCAATCCCTGAAGCGGAAACCGAAGGCGCGGCCCTTGCGGGCGCGGAAGAAGGCGATCACCTCGGCCATCTGCTCGCGGGTGCGGATGCCGGTCGAGATGTCGTAACGGGTGCGCGAGGCCGACCAGTTCTGGTTGCGCTGCTCGAACCCCGACGCGACCATCACCACGTCGGTCGAGTATTCCGGGCCGCCGGTCGCGCCGCGCGCGATGGCGTCCGGGAAGGACACGTCATGGAAGCTCACAGGTTGGTCCTCAAAGGTTCCGTCTTGCCCTCTCAAGCGCCGAGGCCATCTCGGCGGTGATCTGGCCCTGCGCGCGGCGGAACGAGCCAACATCCGGCGTCGTGATGTTGAACGTCACCATCATCGGCGCGGTCTGCTCGCCGCGCTGGTCGTAGGCGGCGGTTTCCTTGCGGTTCAGCACCCGCTCGCCGGTCTGCAGGATGGCCGGCACCTCGCCGGGCCGGATGTAGCCGCCGCCATGAAGGCGCGGCGCACCCGCGAACAGGAGCGTCGGAACGTTGCGCCCCGGCCCACCCGCGCCGACAAGCCCGCCCTCATGGAACAGCACGGCGAAGATCTTGCCGAGTTCACCGAAGATGCCACCGCCTGTGGCCAGGGTCGGCGCGTTGCCGCCGAACAGGAAATTCTTGAGCGGGTTCATCACCGCGAGCTTGATCAGCTCGTTCATGATGTCGTTGATCGCCGCCTGGCCGGCATCCGCCCACGATTTCCAGTCGGTCTTGCCCTGCGCCAGCAGCGCTCCGAACCGGTCGAGCGCATTGCCGATTGCGCCCTGCAAGGCCCGCTGGGTCGCTTCCTGCCGCTGCAGTTCCGTCGTGAGCTGCTGCACCCGGACGGCGTTGGCGACGATGGCGCGGCCTTCCTCGCTGGCGAGGTCGATACCGCGCCGGCGCAGATCCTGTTCGGCGCGGATCGTGGCCAGCACCGTCTCACGCTGCTGTGCGGACGCGCCGATCAGGCCGATCTGGGTTTCGATCAGGGCGATCTCGGCGCGCTGATCCTGCAACGCGACTTGCGCCTCTGCCTGGCGCTCAAGCGCGAACTGGCGGCGGGCGGCGGCAAGCGCGGCCTGTCCCTCGGCTCCAGCCGGATCGATCCCCTGGCGGCGCAACTGCTGCTCGGCGCGGATCATCGCGATCGCTTCCGAGCGGGCCGAGGCTCCCTGCTTCAGGAGTTCGACCTCGCGGGCGAGGCAGGTATTCTGCTGCTCGTAATCGAAGGCCGCCTCGCGACCCGTCGTCTGGCGCCCCAACTGGTTGAGCCGCCTGATCTGCTCGCGGGAGTAATTGGCCTCGGGATCGTTCGGGTCGATGCCGAGCCGCTTCAGCTCCTGCTCGAAACGCAGCTGATCGACGCCCTCGCGGCGCGCAGCCGGGCCGCGCCGAACCAGCGACAGTTCCCGCTCACGCAGCGCGATCTCGTCGCGACGGCGCTCGATGCCCTGAAGCAGGTCCGTCCGGTTCTGCTCGCGGTGAAGCTGCTCGTAGGCTTCGCGCGTGCGGTCGATGATGCGGCCGAGCTTCTCCTTGGCCTCGCCTTCGGCCAGCGTCTGAGCTGTGATCAGCGGGCGCAGCGCCTGCTCGACCTGCATGATCTGCTGGGCGCGCTGGGACGAGAGCGCACCCGAGGAAATCGCTTCGTTCAGGCGACGCTGGCCGTCGATCTGCCGGCCCAGCTCCGACACCTGCCGGGCGGCCTCGACCGCCTGTTCGGCGATCCGCTCCCGCAAGGCCTGCCGGGCGCGGGTTTCCGCGTTGACGCCTTCACGGGCCTGATCGACGAGCCCTTGCCGGCGCGCTTCCGCGCGTGCGGCGGCTTCAGTGCTTTCGAGATAGGCCTCGGCCAGAGATAGCGTCGCGCGGATCGAGATCTCCGTGGCGGAGGTCTGCTCCACCACGGCCTGCGTTGC
>JBJTTE010000236.1:0-3167 GCA_046080005.1 Erythrobacter sp. | reverse complement strand
GCGATGCAGCGCATCGTGAGCGACGATCAACGTAGCCCTGTGCCCAATTCGGCCCGCCCCGGCGGGGTCGCGTTCTGAAGCCCACTGGCGTCGTCCCGCCGCTTGTAGGGGAAACCACAGCCCCTGCGGCGCGCCATTCCTGTCCAGCGGACTTCTGAACGCGATCAGGGTGGGTCAGGTTGGTCGGAAACCGCTCTAGAACCCCGGGTGGATCGCCGTCGCTGCGCCATCGACCAGCATTTCCGCTCCGGTCATGAACGGGCATTCGTCGCTCGCAAGGAAGGCAATTGCCGCAGCCGTCTCGGCTGGATCGGCAAGTCGATTGAGCGGCGAGGTCTTGGCCACCGCTGCCTTCAGTCCCGGAATGCGCTCCTCTGCTTCATCAAGGATCCCAGTCGCGGTCGCGCCGGGAAGCACGGTGTTGCAGCGGATATTGAGCCCGTGCTGGGCGCACCATGTCGCCACCGATTTCGATAGCACCCGCACCGCGCCCTTGCTTGCCGAATAGCCGACATCGGTCGGCAGCGGAGCGATTGCGGTGGTCGAGGAAATGTTGATGATCGCGCCCTTGGGTCCGCCCGGATTGCTCCGCATCGCCGCAATCGCCGCGCGGCAGCCCGCCATCGTGCCGGTGAGGTTGACCGCCAACACCCGGTCCCAGGCGGCGAACATCGCCTCGTCCTCAAGATCGCAGATCCCTGTACTCGAGACCATTCCGGCATTGTTGACGAGAATGTCGAGCCGCCCGAAGGCCTCGACCGCCTGGGCCACGATCACCGGCCACTGATCGCGGTCAGAGACGTCTTGTACCGCAAACAGCGCGCCCGCCTCGGCGCACAGGGCGGCGCCGCGCTCGGCATTGATGTCGGTGCCGAGCACTTGCGCGCCGTCAGCCACAAAGCGCCGGACTGTTGCAGCACCGATCCCGTTGGCGCAGCCGGTGACGAGCGCGACCTTGCCGCTAAGGTCGGGCACCTATTCCCCCAGGGTCCAGATGACGGCGCTTGGACGCTGCTGGTGGAGCGCAATGAAGCGCGCGAGATTGTCGGTGCCTTCGGGCAGCTTCCAGCCAACCGTGAAGCCGAAATTGGCAAAGCAGAACACGATCAGATCGGCAAAGGTAAAGCGGTCCAGCGCAAAGTGGTTCTTGTCGCCCAGAAAGCCGTCAAACATCCGCCACTTGTCATCAGACATAGCCGCAAGCTCGGCGCCTGCGCCCTCGGATACCACCGCCATGCGCGGCGCGAACATGGGCCGCCCACCCGTAGCACGGAAGCCCATCGTCATCGGCACCACCACCTCCTGATCGAACAGGCGGACCCACTTACGCACCGCAGCGCGTTCCAATGCGGTCTCCCCGAACAGGTTGGGCGTGGGGTGCAGTTCCTCGATATACTCGCAGATGGGCCAGCTTTCGGTGAGGCACGTGCCGTCGTCCAGCTCGAGCGTCGGAGTGGTGCCGAGCGGATTGCGTGCGATATAGCTCGCATCCTGCCGGTTCTCGCCGGTGATGATGTCGTAGTGCACGCGCGTGAAATCGCGCCCTTCCTCAAGCCCCTTTTCGATCATGAACATCCGGGCGAGGCGCGGATTGGGGCCAAGGCTGGAATGAAGCGTGGTCATGTTTGTCTCTCTCCCGAAACGGTGCAGGCTTGGTTCTAGGAGGCTGCGCACCACCCGTCGCCCTCCTAAATGCGCTAGGCGGCGGACTGATGACGCAGGCAAGCGCAAAACCGCTTGCGCCAGAGCGCTGTATTGCACAAGTAAATCACTATGAACGATGCCGCTGCCTTTCCGCCTGCCGATGCGCCGCTGTCCGATCCGGATGATGGTAAACTGACCAAGCTCCACCCCAATTACGCCCATGCTATGCGGGTCCGCACGACCCTGATGGCGATCCCCTTTCTGGTCGGGGCGCTGGTGCTGGAGACCGCCTTGCGCGATCAGCCCAACTTTCCGACCGGCGTGATTGCGGGGACAGTGCTGTTGATCGCGCTGGCACTGGTGATCCGCATTCCGACCACGCGCTATCATGCGCGCGGCTACCAGATCAGCGCCGACCGCCTCCGCGTGGTGCGCGGGCTCATGTTCCGCTCGGACACGGTGGTGCCGTTCGGGCGGGTGCAGCATATTGACGTCGATCAGGGCCCGCTTGAACGCTTCTTCGGCATCGCCACGCTCACGCTGCACACGGCGGGCAACCACAATGCCAGCGTTGCGCTGCCCGGACTTGGCCAAGATCTGGCGCGCGAGATGCGCGAGGAAATCCGCGCGCATATCCGCCGCGAGACGCTGTGACCTCAGTCAGCGAAACCGACATCCGGCGCACCGCCCCGCTCAGCGTTATCCTCGGCGCGCTGGGTGCGGTTCGCAGCGCGATAATTCCTGCCATTGCCATCGCTTTCTCGGGCATTGGCGGAGACGGACGGATGCTTGTCGCCATCGGGGTCGGTACGGCGGCCGTGTTAATTGGCTTGGGGCTCAGCTACTTGAGCTGGCTCCGGCAAACCTACACCATCGGCGCGGCCGATATCCGGGTGGAGAGCGGCGTCTTCAGCCGCGCCGCGCGTTCGGTGCCGTATGAGCGAATTCAGGACGTCAGCCTCGAGGCTAAGCTGCTCCCGCGCCTGCTCGGCCTTGTCGCGGTCAAGTTCGAGACCGGGGCGGGCGGGGCCGACGATCTGGCGCTGCAATACCTCACGGCAGCGGAAGGCGAACGCCTGCGCCAATTGGTGCGCGAGCGGCGTGAGGACGAGGCGGCGGCTGGCAGCAGCGATCTGGCGGCCCCCGCAAGCTCTGTCGCCGAGGAGGGTGAAGTGCTGTTTACGCTCTCGCCCGGCAGGCTCCTAACCTTCGGGATGTTCGAGTTTTCGCTCGCGGTCTTCGCGGTGCTGGGCGGTCTGCTGCAATATGTCGACAATGTCACCAACATTGACCTGTGGGATATTGATGTGTGGTGGCAGTGGCTGAAGCGGCAGGGCGGAACGGTCGCGACGCTCGGCCCCTTTCCGAAGGCCGCAGGGGCGATCGCCGGATTGCTCGGGCTGGTTATCATCGGTTTTGCGACCGGCGTGGTGCGGACGCTGTTGCGCGACTGGGGCTTTACCCTGACCCGTTCGGCGCGCGGTTTCCGGCGGCAGCGTGGCCTTTTGACCCGCACCGACGTG
>JBJTTE010000235.1:0-11241 GCA_046080005.1 Erythrobacter sp. | reverse complement strand
ACAGGCGCTCGGCCACCACAAAGGCCGCCGCGACCTCGGCAAGGCCAACCCCTTCCTCCTCCGCCAGCTCGAAGGGGTGGACCACCCCGATCCGGTTGACGATACGGTTCGACAGGCTTGTCGCAATCATTTCGCGCCGCAGCCGGTGAGCGCTGATCTCGGCGGCATAAGCCTTGCGCATGGCCGAGGGGAAACGCGCGATCAGAACCGGCTCAAGCACCGGATCATCGGGCAAAGCGCTCGCCTCGATCGCGGATTGCAGCGCGAGCTTGGCCGAGGACAGCAGCACCGCCAGTTCGGGCCGGGTCAGGCCCTGTCCATCGGCGGCGCGGCGCGTGAGGGTCTCGCCATCGGCCAGCCCTTCGGTCCGGCGGTCAAAATCGCTGCCCTCCTCCAACCGTTCGATCAGGCGAACGTAAGAAGCGCAGGCCCCCGGCCCGCCGCTTTCCGCCACAGACAGCGCCAGCGCCTGCAAGCGGTTGTCCTCCAGCACCAGCGCGCCGACCTCATCCGTCATCGCGGCAAGCAGCGTGTTGCGCTTCTTCTCGCTCAGCTTGCCCGAAGCCGTGGCGGCGGCGAGCGCGATCTTGATATTGACCTCGTTGTCCGAGCAATCGACCCCAGCTGAATTGTCGATGAAGTCGGTGTTGATCCGCCCGCCGACGAGCGAAAAGGCGATGCGCCCGGCCTGGGTCACGCCGAGATTGGCCCCTTCGCCAATCACCTTCGCGCGCAGCTCGGTCGCATCGACACGCAAGCTATCATTCGCCGGATCGCCGACCTGGATGTGGTTTTCCTGCGGCGCTTTCACATAAGTGCCGATCCCGCCAAACCACATGAGGTCAACCGGTGCGCGCAGGATCGCGGTGATCAGCGCCTCTGGCTCGATGTCCTTCGCTTCAATGCCGAGCGCCGTGCGGGCCTGCTTGGACAGTTTGATCGACTTGGCCGAGCGCGGGAATACCCCGCCTCCCTTGGAAATCAGCCCTGTGTCGTAATCCTCCCAGCTCGAACGCGGCAAGGCGAACATCCGCGAGCGCTCTTTCCAGCTCGCCAGCGGATCGGGGGCAGGGTCGATGAAGATATGGCGATGATCGAAGGCCGCAACCAGCTTGATGGCCTTCGACAACAGCATCCCGTTGCCGAACACGTCGCCCGACATATCCCCGCAGCCCGCGACGGTGATGCTGTCCTTCTGGACGTCCACCCCCATCTCGCGGAAATGGCGCTGGACGCTCACCCAAGCGCCGCGCGCGGTGATCCCCATCGCCTTGTGGTCATAGCCATTGGAACCGCCGCTGGCGAAGGCATCATCGAGCCAGAAGTCGCGCGATTGGGCGATGCCATTGGCAATGTCGGAGAAGGTCGCAGTGCCCTTATCGGCGGCAACCACAAAATAGGGGTCCTCGCCGTCCAAAACTTGCACGCTCTGCGGGTGCACAACCTTGCCGCCGGTGATGTTATCGGTGACCGACAGCAGCGTGCGAATAAAGATTTCGTAGGCCGCACGGCCCTCAGCCGCCCAGCCTTCGCGGTCGATGGCAGGTGACGGCAGCTGCTTGGGATAGAACCCGCCCTTCGCGCCGGTCGCTACGATCACGGCATTCTTCACGCGCTGGGCCTTCATCAGGCCGAGGATTTCGGTGCGGAAGTCGTCGCGGCGGTCAGACCATCTAAGGCCACCGCGCGCCACCGCGCCCGAGCGCAGGTGGATGCCCTCCACGCGCCGCGAATAGACGAAAATCTCGCGCCATGGCACCGGCTTGGGCAGGCCCGGCACCGGCCCCGAATCGAGCTTGAACGCCAGCGCTTCGGTGGCGGCAGGGGCAAAGGCATTGGTGCGCAGCACCGCACCCAGCACCGCGCGATAGAGCCGAAGCAGCCGATCATCATTGATCGCCGTGACCTTGGCGAGGCCGCGCGTGAATGCCGCTTGGGCGGCGGCAACTGCCTCTTCGCGGTCACCGGCAAAGGCCGGATCATGATGCGCCGCAAACAGCCCGATCATCGCGGCTGTCACCTGCGGCGCAGCGACCAGCGCATCGACCACGGTGTAGATCGTGTAGCTCACCCCGGTCTGGCGCAGATAGCGGTAGATCGCGCGCAGCCAGTTGGCCTCGCGCGAGGGCAGACCAGCCACCGGCACCAGCCGGTTGAAGGGATCATCCTCGGCTGCGCCGTTGAGAACGTCGGCAATGGCACCCTCGATCAGCTCGGCGCGGCCCAACAGTGCCTCAGCATCGCGCCCGGCGGGCAGGGTGAGGGTGAAATCGTGGATCGACCCCAACGCAGCGTCGGTCAGGAAGGTCGGTAATTCGGCAAGCACCCGGAAGCCGAAATTCTCCAGCGCCGGAACCGCATCAGACAACGCCAGCACGCCTTGGGTGGTATAGACCTTGAGCCGCAGCGTATCGCTGCCATCGCCGGGCAGGCGGAAAAGCCGCGCCGCGCGGGTCGCCGCGCCCTCACGAAGCGTCAGGCCGCGCAGCTTGGAAATGTCGCGCGCGGCTTCCTGCGCACCATAGGCCAGGCGATAGCCGGTCGGGAAAGCGGGGGCATAGCGCCCGGCAAGCGCGGCAGCACGACCTTGCTCCTCGGTGGCAGTCAGATGCGTCGCGACCGCTTCGTTCCAGCCGCGCAACAGATCGACCAGCTGGGCTTCGATTACGCTGCTATCGGGCAGATCGTCACAGGCGCGCACGTCGATCAGAAATCTGAGCAGCGCGAGCGTGCTGCTTTCGACCTCAAGGCTCCAATCGAGCAACGCAGCGCCGGAGGTGGCGAGCAGCATCGCCTGGATTTGCCGCCGTACATCGGTCGAAAGCTGGTCGCGGGGCAGCCAGACAAAGGCGAAGACGTGGCGCTCAAGGGTCGCGGGCACCATGATGAGGCGCGGGCGCGGGCGATCAATCAGCGCCATCTTGGCCGTCACCAGATCGGCGACACGGGCAGGCTCGAAGGCGGTCAAAAGGTCATTGGGCAGCGACGTAAAGGCGTGCACCAGCGCCTTGCCATTGTGCCCGTTGGGGGCAAACCCAAGCCGAGCGGTAAGATCTTGCACTATGGCGCGCAGCACCGGCACCGCGCCGGGGCGCTCGTTGAGCGCAGCGCTGGTCCACAACCCGGCATGGATCGACAGCGCAGTGATGGCCCCGTTCTCATGGACCGGCACAATGAACAGATCGAGCGGACTGATCCGGTGGACGCGCGCGCCGACATTGGACTTGATCGCCAGCAACACGCGCGGCTGGCCCGCTGCCTCGTGGCGTTCGAACCAGGCAAATGCGCGTTCGTAAGTGACATCGGCGAGCAGCTCGGTCGCCGAGCTACGGCAGATGCCAAGCCGCGCGGTGGTGGTGCCGTCGCGGCTACGGGTAAGGTGGCCAAGCTGGGTCAGCATCCCGCCACCGAGCCACGCGAGCAAGGCCGCAGCCTCGGGATCGCGCTCACCGACAAGGGCCGCATCTCCAGCCATCGCAGCCTGCATCGCCGACCAGTCACTCACTGCCGCGTGAACATCTCCAAGCGTGGTCTGAAGCGCGGCGGCAAGTTCGCGGCGCTGACGGGCATCAATGCGCGGGGTCTCGATATAGATCAGCGATTCGCGGGGCGCATTGTCCTTGGCAGTCTTGCCGAGCGCAGTAATCGCGCCTGCCGCATCGCGTTCGACCGGCACCACGGGGTGCAATATTCGGTCGATCCCCACCCCTTGGGCAGCAATCGTTGCGGCGACAGAATCCACCAGAAACGGCTGGTCATCATTGATGACCGCGATTCTCAGATGCCGCCGGTCACCGCTGGCGGATTCGAGCTGGACGAGGGCTTGGCCGGGCGCGCGGGTGCCAGCGACAGCGAGCAGCCAGGCGGCTGCCTCATCGAGCGCTGGCTTTTGATCCGGGGCATCGCCGGGCAGCAGCGACGCTTCAAGCGCGTGGCGCAGAGCCTTGATCAACACGGGTTGCAACGCCTTGGGCGTCGCGGCGGCGACGGTCTTCGACCCCATCACTGGCTCCTGCTCATCCTGCGGTTCCGGCCCCATGCTTGCGCAATATTATTGTGCCGGATTATTGTTATCGTGTTTGACTGCGATAGGCCTTTACCCCCACTTTGTGCAAGTGTGATGATTGCGTGGGACTAGGCTGCGGGCACCGTTGCGCAGGCTTCCAGCGTCATTTCGAGCGAGCGGATCCGCGCCGCCGGATCGTAGGTCGCGCCGCACAGCAGGATCTCGTCCGCGCCGGTGCGGGCGACGAAAGCAGCGATGCCCTCGCGTACCTGTGCATGCGTCCCCACAGCGGCAGCCTGCCCGAGATGGGCGAGCATTGCCTGCGCGCTGGCGGGAAGCATATCGGTGTAATTGTCGATCGGCGGGGGCAGTCTGCCGGGCGATCCGCTGCGCAGCCGCACGAAGCTCTGTTGCTGGCTCGAAGCAAGTCGGCGCGCCTCGGCTTCGGTATCGGCAGCAAAGACGTTCATCGCGACCATCACGTGCGGCTTGTCGAGCGCCACGGAGGGCTGGAAATCGCGGCGGTAGACAGCGAGCGCGGCATCGAGGTGATCGGGCGCAAAATGCGCGGCGAAGGCATAGGGCAGGCCAAGCTTCGCCGCGAGCTGCGCCCCAAACAGGCTCGATCCGAGTATCCACAGCTCGACCTGCGCACCGAGGCCGGGGGTGGCGGTTATCGGAAGGTCATAATCGCCGGTCAGCAGCGCACGCAGCTCGACCACGTCTTGCGGGAAATACTCGGCGGCCTGGTGGAGGTTCTTGCGCAGGGCGCGCTGCAATTCCGGCCCTGCCCCCGGCGCGCGGCCCAGCCCCAGGTCGATCCGGCCAGGGAACAGCGCCTCGAGCGTGCCGAACTGCTCGGCGATCTGAAACGGGGTGTGGTTGGGCAGCATGATCCCGCCCGATCCGATCCGGATGCGGCTGGTGGCATTGCCGATATGCGCGAGGACGACCGAGGTCGCCCCGCCCGCGATCCCGTCCATCGCGTGATGCTCGGCAACCCAGAACCGGTCGCAGCCGAGCGCTTCGGCAGCGCGGGCGAGATCGGTGGTGGCCGCAAAGGCCTCCTGCAAGCTGCCCCCCTCGCGCACCGGGACAAGATCGAGCACGGAAAAGCGGGTCATGGCGGCGGCTCCTGCGGCGGTGTCGGGGGCGTAGTCTCGTCCGCTTCGCCAATCTGCGCAAGATAGTCCGTCGCGGTCTGTGCAGCAGGCGTTCCGGGCGCCAGCGCGATCACCGATTGCCAGCTCGCCCGTGCGGCACCATCGCGCCCGCCCAGCACTGCGATCACCCCGGCTTCGAGACCGATGGCTGGGTCAGACGGCGCAAGCGCGGCAGCACGTTCGATCGCCGCCTGTGCTTGTTCCAATCGGTCGAGCCGCCGAAAAAGCGTGGCCATCAACAGCCAGCCCTCGGCGCGTTCGGGGGCGAGCGCGGTCGCGCGTTCCAGCCCGCCAAGCGCCTCTTGCTCGCGGCCGAGCGCCACCAGCGCGCGGGCGCGGTCAAGCATTGCGATGGCCTCGAGCGGCGCGGACTTCGCAGCACGCGCCTCGCCTTCGGCGAGGGTCAGCAGATCAAGCGCTCCCATGGCATCCCCGCCCGCAAGCGCAGCGTTCCCCGCCAGCGTGGCAAAGCGGGCGCGGGTGCGATTTTCATCCTCGGGCGTTTCAGCGCGGGCAGCCACAAAGGCGGCACGGGCATCGTCCCATAGCCCGAGCACACTGGCCGCCGTGCCGAGGCAATGATTGGCGAGGACCCGGTCTGCGCCGGTCGTCTCGCTGCGGCGAATTTGCGCCATGGTGTGCGCGCGGGCCGGGTCCTCGCCCAGCTGGTCGAAGCAAGATTGGAGCCATGCGCTCTTGGCATTCAGTTCCAGCTCCGCAGCGGCGGGGCGCGGCGGCCGATCACGCACCAGCTCATCCCCCGGCATCCCCCCGACCAGCGGATTGGGGCCGACCTGCATCAGCACAGCGAGGAAGATCGACACGAGGCTCTATCCGTAGAATTCGGCCACGATGACCTTGAGAATGGCAATGTCGCTCTCGCGCGACAGACGGTGATCGCCATCCTCTACCAATGTCACCTGAACATCGTCCGACCGCAAAGCAGATTTGAGGCGGAGCGAAACGTCCCACGGCACATCAGCATCGGCCTTGCCGTGGAGCAAGCGCACCGGACAGGTGAGGTCGATCGCGCTCTCCAGCCGCAGGTGAACTTCGGCATCGGCAAAGAACTTTGCATAGGTTGGCATGGCCTCGGGGCCGTAGGGATTGGGCTCGTAGATCGTCTCCCCGGCGGCGAGCGCAGCGCGCTGCGCATCGCTATAGCCCCAGCGGGTGAAATCGGGCGCGGGGGCGATCCCGATCAGGCCCGCGAGGCGGTGTGTGAGATGCGCGGCGACCAGCAGCATCAGCCAGCCGCCCATTGACGAGCCAACGAGCAGCACTGGACCAGTGACATAGGAGGCGACCAGCGCCAGCACCTCGTCCCGCCAGCGGCTCAGCATCCCGTCGGCAAACTCGCCATCACTCTGGCCGCAGCCCGAATAGTCGAGCAGCAGGCAGGCGCGGCCCTGCGCCTCCGCCTCGGCGAACAACGCACTCGCCTTGCCGCCGCTCATGTCCGACATATAGCCGGTCAGGAACACGAGGGTTGGGCCTGCACCCGGGGTAAAGCGGAAGGCGATGCGGCGCCGGTCATAAAGCGTATGGTGCAAAAGCGCGGTCATGCTTGGCTCCATGCCTCGTCCGGGGGCGACAAGGCAACCGCCAAGGCGTAAGCTGTCATGCAAGCGCAACCGGAGAGGATTACGCGCAAGCCCCATGTTCAAGACCGACAGTGCCGCTCAGCCGGCCGCTTCGCCCACGGCGCTCACCCGCCGCAACCTGTTCACGCTTGCCGGAGCTTCGGCCGCCGTGGCAGCAACCCCTGCCGCCGCAACCGGCTTTGGCATGGGCTTTACCCATAATGTTGCCAGCGGCGAGCCTTCGGCGACCTCGGTGCTGCTATGGACGCGCTATGTCGGCGAGAGCGAGACCGCGCTCACCTGGCAGGTCAGCGAGACCGAGAGCTTTGCCAAGCCGGTGGCCGAGGGCAGCGTCACTGCTGCACCCGGTCGTGACTGGTGCGCCAAGGTCATAGCCACCGGGCTTGCGCCGGGGCGCTGGTACTTCTTCCGCTTCCTCGCGCCGGATGGCACCGCATCGCCGACCGGTCGGACCCGCACCTTGCCCGAAGGCCCCTTGGCGCAGTTCCGCATGGCGGTGTTCTCCTGTTCCAATTTCGGCTACGGCTGGTTCAACGCCTATGGCCATGCGGTCGAGGCGAATGACGTCGAACTCGCGGTGCACCTCGGCGACTATATCTATGAATACGGCGCGGGGACCTATCCCAACCCCGGCCAGGGCACGCCCGAGCGGGTGCTCGCGCCAACGACCGAGATTGTGGCTCTGACCGATTATCGCCTGCGCTATGCCACTTACCGCGCTGATCCCGATCTTCAGCGCATGCATCAGGTGCTGCCGATGATCGCGGTGTGGGACGATCACGAAAGCGCCAATGACAGCTACAAGGACGGTGCGCAGAATCACCAGCCGGACAGCGAAGGCGATTGGGCGGTGCGCAAGGCGGCGGCCAAGCAAGCCTATCGCGAATGGATGCCGGTTTCCGATGCGCCCTATGCTGCTTATAAGGTGGGCGACCTCGCCACGCTGCTGCGGATCGACACCCGGCTGGAAGGGCGTGAGGAGCAGTTCAGCCTTGAAAAGGTGATGGCCGGTGCGAGCGAGCCGCAGGCTCTGACCGCTGCGCTAGCCAAGTTCCGCGATGGCGACTGGGCCAACAAGGAGCGCCAGCTGCTTGGCCCGGCGCAGGAGGCCTGGCTGGCAGAGGCGCTGGCCAAGTCGACCGCCGACAACACCCATTGGCAGGTGCTGGTGCAGCAAGTGCTGATCGGCAAGCTGAAGACACCGCGCAACCTCATCGCGCAAATGGGCAGCGGCCTGCCGGACTTTGTGACCAAGCGGTTGAAGGCCGCCGCCATGGCGAGCGAGGTCGGCCTGCCTTTGAACATGGATGCCTGGGATGGCTATCCCGCTGCCCGCGAGCGTGTGTTCAAGGCAGCGCTCAAGGCCGACGCCAATCTGCTTGTGCTGGCGGGGGACACCCATAATGGCTGGGCCTTCGAATTGGCGCAGGACGGAGCGGCAGTCGGCACCGAGCTGGGCGTGTGCTCGGTCAGTTCGCCCGGCTTTGAGAGCTACTTGACCTTCGTCAAGCCTGACGTGCTGGCTGGTGCTCTGGTGGCCGAGAACGCCGAACTCAAATGGGCCGATACCTCGCAGCGCGGCTATATGACGGTCGAACTCACCCCGACCCGCGCGGTGACCGAATTCCGGTTTGTGGCCGGTATCAAGCAGCGTTCGACGACGTTGGCAGGCACCAAGCGGGTCATCAGCGACAAGCGCTCGGGCAAGCTAACCGTCTGAAGGCACAGGCGAAGCACAGTTTGTTAAGGGCCAGCCGCTAGCTTGACACCCTCACGGAACGGGCAGGGTTGTCGTGCGCGCAATGATTTTGGCAGGCGGTGCCTCGCTGCTGGGCGGCGGCGCCTTTCTTAGCGGCGCCTTTGATCAGGGCGAATTTTATCCGATGACCCCGGCCAAGGTCGAAGCGCGGCTTTCGGGCCTGCAACTCGGGCCCGACGCGGGCGGCAGCATGCGGCTGGTGTTGCGCAGTCGTGGCCCTAGAGCGGTCTCCGACCACCCTGACCCACCCTGACGGAGCCGAATTGGGCACAGGGCAAGGCGAGAGGAGTGAGCGATGCAGCGTATCGTGAGCGACGATCAACGTAGCCCTGTGCCCAATTCGGCCCGCCCCGGCGGGGTCGCGTTCTGAAACCCGCTGGCGTCGTCCCGCCACTTGCAGGGGCAAACAAGCCCCTGAACCAGCCACTGCGGCGCGCCATTCCTGTCCAGCGGACTTCAGAACGCGATCAGGGTGGGTCAGGTTGGTCGGAAACCGCTCTAACTGCTCGCCAGCGCTGCCAGCACGTCGCGGGTGAAGGCGGCAATGTCGAAACCGCTGCCCGCTGGATCCTCCCCCCGCCGCACGATAACCACCTGACGGCTCGGGACGATGACCACATATTGCCCGCGGTTGCCGATCGCCATGAAGGTATCGCTCGGCACGCCCTCGCTCCTGTTCAGCAGCCAGAACCCCGCGCCATAGCCGAACTCACCCTCGGGCTGCGGACCAGATGGTGTGCTGACATATCGCGCCCAACCCTCGGGCAGGATGCGCTCGCCGGACGGGAGCTTGCCGTTTCTGAGATAGAGCTCGCCAAGGCGCACCAAGTCGGGCGCCGTGGCCCACACTTGCGAAGAGAGGACATAGTTCCCCTTCCAGTCGGTCTCGGCCACCGTGTGGTTCATGCCGAGCTTGGCGAAGAGTTCGTGCGGCGGGTAAAAATCGAGCCATGGCTTGATCGCTATCAGGGCCAGCAGCGTGTCATTATTGGCATAGCGGAAGACGGTGCCCGGGCGATGCAGGACCGGCCAGGGCGTCACCGTTTCCTTGATCGTCGATCCACCGTAGTAGAGCGGATCGGTGCGGTTCCCCGGCGTATCGGTGAAGCGCCCCGTCGCCATGCGCAAAGCGTGATCGATGGTGATCGCGCTGCGCAGATCAGCCGCGCCTCCGCCGCTCCAATCGTTGAGCCCGATAGGATCATCTGCGGAGAAATCCCCTGAAAGCACTGCGCCACCGACGAGCGTCGCCGCAATGCTCTTGGCCACCGACCAGGTGCGCTGCGGGGTCTTCTCGTCGAAACCGGCAGCATAGCGTTCGCGGCCCTCCTCAAGAACACCCTTTGCGTCGTAACGGTTGACCACGACAGCGGTGGTGCGACCCGTGCCGTAGCCTTGACCGATTGCGCCGATCAGGACCGCGTCGAGCCCATCCTCGCTTTGAGGGCGAGCGCGGCGCTGTGAACGACCGGCTGCTTTGACCTGCACCGCTGTCCCTTCGTCGGCGCGCGTCTCGACCGGAATGGGCTGCGAGGGATCGAGCGAATCCTCGGGCGCGCCGATGGGGAGGATCGAGCATCCGGTCTGGGGCCCGTAATAGGCCGCGATGCGGGCGGGCATGTCGTCGGCCCAGCGAACGGCAACATGGGCGATCTGTCCGGTGGGGCGGCGCAAGATGTCGTGGGGCAAATCGCTAATGATCGCATCAAGCGGCGCCTGAATGCCGGAGAGTTCCCACTGCATCACGCTTTCAGGCGAACGAGCGACCCCGTTAGCTTCGGCGTTGGCAATCGCGCCGCACAGCATCAGCGCCTTGTAACCCGCCGCCAACGCTCGGTCATAGCGAGCCTCCAGCGCTTCCTGCTGGGACAGTGCGGCGACGGGACTGGCGAGGAGCAGCGTGCCAAGAAGGAATGGTGCTGCAAAGGCGGTGCGGATCATGGCGCGCACCCTATCCGGCCTCGCCCAAAAGGAAAGGGCCGGAAGCATCGCTGCTCCGGCCCCTTGCCTGTGTTTTCGACCAATGTCTTATGCGTCTTCGTATTCGTCTTCCGACTGCACCGGGCCGCTATCCTGGCCCTTTGCGCTTTCGTCACGATCGACGAATTCGATGATCGCCATCTGCACCGCGTCGCCCGCGCGCACACCGGCGCGCAGCACGCGGATGTAACCGCCTTCACGGTTTGCATACCGCTCGGCCAGCACTTCGAAGAGCTTCTTGAGCTGGGCTTCATCGCCCAACCGGCTCATCGCCAAGCGACGGTTCGACAGGCCACCACGTTTCGCCAGCGTGATCAGCTTCTCGACATAGGGACGCAGTTCCTTGGCCTTGGGCAGCGTGGTGGTGATCTGCTCGTGCTTGATCAGCGCGGCGGCCATGTTGCGGAACAGGGCGTTGCGATGACCGGTCTTGCGGCCGAGTTTGCGGCCCGAAATACCATGACGCATATTCTTTACTCCGTTCGAAAAGGGCCCGTGTCAGGTAGCCCAGTGCTGGTCAAAAGGGTTGACCTTCCCATTTCTTCGGCAAGGCCGACACGGGAGTAAATCCCGTGTCGTCAGACGAGCTTCGCTCGCTGGCCGACAGGCCGCCGTCCGTCGGCAACCTGCGGTTGCCTCAGGCTGCTGCTTCTCTGATGTTATCCGATAAGCTCCTGCTCCAACTTCTTGTCCATTTCCTCGATGTTCTCGGGCGGCCAGCCCGGGATG
>JBJTTE010000234.1:0-4283 GCA_046080005.1 Erythrobacter sp. | reverse complement strand
GCCGCTTCCCAAGGGCAATATGCACCATGTTGTGCGGGGATATGGCTGGCCTGACGAAAAGGGTCGAACTAGCTTTCGTCACACCATCTGGGGATCGTCTCCACGCGGCTTTCGCATAGTTGACGACAGCAACCGCCTAATTGTTCGCAATGACGGTCCTGACAGTGATCCAGACATTGTGCCGCCCTATTGGACGCATGACAGCCTGATTAACGCCTTCGTCGATAAGCTGCGGCGTCTAGCCGTGGTGCATGGTAAGAAGAAGGACGGCCATGTTCGTTACGAAAGCGCACGGCTTCATTGGGAGCCGAATATCAGCAATTTCATCCAAGCGGTTGAGCGCGGTATCATCGCCGTGGATTTTGATGCCCGAACAAACGTCACCGGCATGGGATTGCGCGACCACGGCACCAAGTTTCGCATTAAAATTGACGACCTTGGACACCTGTATTCAAAAAGCCAGCGTTTCGATGTTGGTGCAATTTAGTATATAATTCCCTAATTTAAGGTTAGGTGGTTTTTCCTCACAGAGTCTTTGTGTTCCGCATCGCATCCGCGATGCGAAATCCTCGCTCACACGCCTTTTGGGCGCGTGGCTGCGCGCGGCCGGTCGGCCTTGCGGCTGCTGCGCAGCCGTTTCATCGCCATACGCAAGGTGCGTCTAGATCAACCCGGCGAGCGGCGAGGACGGATCGGCATACATCCGCCGCGCCATCCGCCCGGCCAGGTAGGCTTCGCGCCCTGCGTCGACCGCGAGCTTCATCGCGCGGGCCATGCGGATCGGGTCTTTCGCCTCGGCGATGGCGGTATTCATCAGGATGCCGTCGCATCCGAGTTCCATACCAACCGCCGCATCCGACGCGGTGCCCACACCGGCATCGACCAGCACCGGGACCTTCGCGCCCTCGACAATCAGCCGGATCATCACCCGGTTCTGGATGCCCAGCCCCGAGCCGATCGGCGCGCCCAGCGGCATGATTGCCACGGCACCCGCTTCTTCGAGTTGCTTCGCGGCAATCGGA
Organism: Erythrobacter sp.; assembly: GCA_046080005.1. Taxonomy (GTDB): domain Bacteria; phylum Pseudomonadota; class Alphaproteobacteria; order Sphingomonadales; family Sphingomonadaceae; genus Erythrobacter. The sequence continues at coordinate 3,261 of JBJTTE010000234.1, read as the reverse complement.
TCGTCGGCGCAGTAGACCATCGGGAGGAAGCCCTCCTTGGCGAGGACTTCCGTGGCCTTCAGCGTCTCGCGCATATCCGGATAGAGCGTGCGCGCTTCGCCCAACACCTCAAGTTTGACCAGATCCCAGCCACCCGCCTCGCGCGCTAGCCTGAGGGTGCGCACCGCCTCATCACCCGTAAAGCAACCGGCGGTATTGGGCAGATAGGTGATTTTCTTGGGGTCGATAAAGTCGGTGAGCATCGGCGCTTTGGGGTCGCTGACGTTGACGCGCCGCACGGCAACCGTGACGATGTCGGCGCTCGACGCAGCCACAGCTGCGGCATTCTGCTCGAAGCTCTTGTACTTGCCGGTGCCGACGATCAACCGGCTGCGGAAGCTGCGCCCAGCGACAGTCCAGGTGTCTTCGGCAGGCGATTGATGATCGCCGCCCCCGACGAAATGCACGATCTCCAGCATATCGCCCTCAGCCAGCGCGGCCTCGGCGAGGGTGGAGCGCGGAACGATTTCGCCATTGCGCTCAACCGCGACCTTCTCAGGGACAAGCTCCAGCTCGCGCACCAGTTCGGCGATAGTGGCGGCGGCTGAGCGGTGGGGCGCACCGTTCAAGGTAATGCTTTTGGTCATGGCGCGAGACATAAGCGCTCGCCCACGAGGTGCAACATCGAGTTTGCGAGGCGGCTTGCGCTGCCCGCACGCAGCTTTGCGGCAAACGGGCTTGCGCTAGGGCGCGGGCGGGCACAAAGGACGACAGCCATGGCTACCTCTGCCTCCGTGTCGAACCTGTTCGAGCCCGCCGCCGACACCCGCGCCCGGCCGCTGGCAATTGCCTGCTGGCTCGAGCTTGTCGCTGTGCTGGTCGTAATGATCGTCGTGGTTGGCGGGATCACCCGGCTGACCGAAAGCGGCCTGTCGATCACCGAGTGGAACGTGGTGAGCGGTATCCTCCCGCCGCTGAGTGAGACCGCATGGCAGGCCGAATTCGCCAAATATCGCCTCACTGCCGAATACCGGATGGAAAGCGGCCCGGCGGGGATGGACCTTGCTGCGTTCAAGTTCATCTTTTTCTGGGAGTGGTTTCACCGGATCCTGGGGCGCCTGATCGGACTCGCCTTCCTGCTGCCGCTCATCGTGTTTGCGGCGCGGCGCGCGATTCCCTTGCGATACGGAAGCCGGCTAGCGGCTATGTTCGCACTGATCCTCGGCCAGGGCGCGCTCGGCTGGTACATGGTGTCCTCGGGTGTCGGCGCAACTGACCTCACCGATGTGAGCCATTTTCGGCTTGCGGCGCATCTGCTGACGTCGCTGTTCCTGCTGGCCGGCTTGGTCTGGACCGCGCGCGATCTGCGCCAACTCGCCCGCGATCCTTCCACAAGGCCCGCGCGGCTCGGCAAGGGTGCGGCGCTGGTCGCAGCCGTGCTGTTCCTCCAGCTGCTGCTTGGCGCCTGGGTGGCGGGGCTCAATGCCGGCCACGCAGCGAATGATTGGCCGTTGATGAACGGACGACTGGTGCCCGAAGTCAACTGGTCGAACGGTCTCCTGTGGACGCTCAGTCACGATCCGTCCCTCCTCCACTTCATGCACCGCTGGTGGGCGTGGGCCGCGGTCGCAGCGCTGGTGTGGCTGGCACGACAGGTGCGAAAAAGCGACCGCTTCGCCTCGGTGGCAGTCAACGCGATGCTTGGGACAATGGTGCTGCTCGGCATCGCCACGGTGATGAGTGGCGTCTCCCTCTGGATCGCTGCCGCGCACCAGCTGGTTGGTGCGCTGACGGTTGCGGCGACAGTGCGGGCAATGCACAGCTTGGGCTCCCCGCGGAAGGCGACTTGATGGCGGCTGCGCTGGTCTGGTGCCCGTTCCCCGATGTGGAGAGCGCACGCGCCGCAGCCGATGTTCTGCTCGATGAGCGCATGATCGCCTGCGCCAACATCCTTGGCAGCATCGAATCGCGCTTTGTGTGGCAGGGTGCGCGCTCTGTCGGCAGCGAGGTGGGGGTCCTGTTCAAGACCACCGCCGAGCATCTGGAAGACGTGATCGAGCGGCTCGGCGAGCTTCACCTCTATGAGACTCCGGCGATTCTCGGGTGGCAAGTTGATCAAAGCCATCCAGAAACGCTCGGATGGCTTTCAAGCAGCGTTTCAACTTAGTGGTATTACTTTACCGTATCGTAAAATGGCGCTTTTGCTTGACTTTGGCGGGGGTCGACGACATTTGCGCCGCACTTCTCCGTCCGGGCACGTGATCCGGGGGGCGATTCTTCCAGGACATTCTCCGAGAAGACAGTTTTGAACCAAGGACACATGCCATGAAGGCGCTCAGCAAGCAGACCCGGTCGATCAAACCGGCCGAGGTCGAAAAGAACTGGCACATCATCGATGCCGATGGCTTGGTCGTCGGCCGTCTCGCCGCGATCCTCGCCAATATCCTGCGCGGCAAGCACAAGCCGAGCTACACCCCGCACGTCGACTGCGGCGATCACGTGATCGTGATCAATGTCGAGAAGGTGAAGTTCACCGGCAACAAGATGGGCGACAAGGTCTATTACAAGCACACCGGCCACCCCGGCGGGATCAAGGAGACCACCCCGGCCAAGGTGCTCGGCGGCCGTTTCCCCGAGCGCGTGCTCGAAAAGGCGGTTGAGCGCATGATTCCGCGCGGGCCGCTGGGCCGCGTGCAGATGAAGGCGCTGCACCTCTATGCCGGCACCGAACATCCGCATGATGGCCAGCAGCCGCAGGTGCTCGACGTCGCTTCCATGAACCGCAAGAACAAGGTGGCCGCATAATGGCTGAAGAAACCACCACCGTCTCGGATCTCGCCGATCTCAAGGAGATCGCTGGCAACGCTCCGCAGGGCAATGCTGCCGAAATCGCCCGCGTCACCGCTCCGCTGCGTGAACGCGAGATCGACGCGCAGGGCCGCGCCTACGCCACCGGTCGCCGCAAGGACGCGGTTGCCCGCGTGTGGGTCAAGCCCGGCACCGGCAAGATCACCGTCAATGGCAAGGACCAAGAAACCTATTTCGCGCGTCCAACCCTGCGTCTGGTGATCAACCAGCCCTTCACCATCACCGACCGCACCGGCCAGTACGATGTTGTCGCTACTGTGCGTGGCGGCGGGTTGTCGGGTCAGGCAGGCGCTGTGAAGCACGGCATCGCCCAGGCGCTCAGCAAGTTTGAGCCGGAACAGCGCGGCGCCGTGAAGGCCGAAGGCTTCCTCACCCGCGACAGCCGCGTGGTCGAGCGCAAGAAGTACGGCAAGG
>JBJTTE010000233.1:0-10364 GCA_046080005.1 Erythrobacter sp. | reverse complement strand
TTGGATCAACCGAAACCGGCGCCTCGCCAAGGACGTCGAAGCCACCCTCAAATCCGCCGCAGCCTTCCTCTACGCCGCCGCCGCCATGCTCATGATCCGCCGATTGGCACGCTCTGAATGACTTTCGAAACCGACTCTAAGCTTCGCGCGTCGGGGTGATGGCCATGAACACGTGCGGCGCGGCTTCGTATTCGTAAAGGCGCGCATCCACCCCGGCAGCGCGAAGTCTGGCCAGGAAGCTGCGCGAATCGATGATGAACAGGTCATGCCGACCGGTCCAGATGCGGGTCGGCGGCAGCTGGGCGAGCGCCTCTACCGGGGTGTAAATCGGACTGCATTCGGGTGACGCCGGATCGCGGTCACCGGCCCAGATCTTGCCCAGCTCGCGCACGGGCCCGATCTTGAGCATGATATCGTGCGGCTCGACCGCGCGCATCGCTTCGTCCTGCATCGTGGCATCAAGCCATGGTGCGAACAGAGCAAGCTTGCCCGGCATCCGCGCCCCGGATTGAGCGAGGCGCAGCGCCAGCGTAAGCGCCATATGCCCGCCGGCGCTATCGCCGTTGAGAATGATCTTTTCGGCGGGATGTGTGCCACCAGTTCCGCGTAGGCCGCATCGGTCAGCGCATCCTGATCGGCATAGGTGCATTCGGGCACCAGTGCGAAGAGCGGCACGGTAATGCTGATGCCGCAGCGCTCAACCATCGCGCCGAGCAGCGCCCAATGCACCTTGACCAGCGGCAGGACAAAGCCGCCGCCATGGAAATACAGCATGTGCCACTCGGCCGGCCCGCCCTTGGGATGCAACGTGATGACCGGCTGTCCGTTGAGCGAACGGCGATTGACGACGAAGCGCCGCCCGAAGCTCGCGGGCAAAGGGGCGTCCACCGGCGTTGGGCGCTGGTAGAGAAACTGGTCTACGTCGCGCACCTCTTTGGGAAAGATCGGTTTGCGCACGCTCACCAGCCATGTGATCGCGCGCAGCAGCAGGCTCGGCGTTGGCGAGCGCAGTTCGATCGAAGCCTCGGTCAGCATGGTTTCTCTCCCTTAGCCCTGGCAGACTGCCGCCACGCCGAGCCAAGTCAAGCGTGCGTGCTCGTTCCGGCGCGCTTGTCATTGCAGCGCAACGCTTTGCTGACTATATCGGCGCGCATGTCTTCTATCCGTCCGTGGCGCACGATCGAAAGGCGCAAATGCCGTCAGATCATGGTGGGGAATGTCCCCGTTGGCGGTGATGCCCCCATCACCGTGCAGACCATGACCAACACTCCGACCGAGGATGTGCGCGCCACGCTCGACCAGATCAGGCGCTGCGAGGATGTGGGCGCGGACATTATCCGCGTGTCCTGTCCAACCGAGGAATCGACTCGCGATTTCAAAAAGATCACCCGCGCTGCACGGATCCCGATCGTCGCTGATATCCACTTCCACTACAAGCGCGCGCTTGAAGCCGCTGATGGGGGCGCGGCGTGCCTGCGCATCAACCCCGGCAATATCGGCTCGGCTGACCGTGTCGCTGAAGTGGTGCGCGCCGCCAAGGCCAATGGCTGCGCGATCCGCATCGGGGTGAACGCAGGCAGCCTTGAGAAGGACCTGCTCGAAAAATACGGCGAGCCCTGCCCCGAAGCGCTGATCGAAAGCGCATTGGATCACATCAAGCTGCTGCAGGATCACGATTTCCACGAATACAAGGTGGCGGTGAAGGCCAGCGATGTGTTCCTCGCGGTCGCGGCCTATCATGGCCTCGCCGAGACGGTCGATTGCCCGCTGCACCTCGGCATTACCGAGGCGGGCGGCTTGATCGGGGGCACGGTCAAATCCTCGATCGGCATCGGAAGCCTGCTGTGGGCCGGGATCGGTGACACGATCCGCGTCAGCCTCTCCGCCGAGCCCGAGCAGGAGATCAAGGTCGGCTTTGAGATGCTGAAAGCGCTGGGCCTGCGCACCCGGGGCGTGCGCATCGTCTCCTGCCCTTCCTGCTCGCGGCAGGGCTTCGATGTGATCCGCACGGTCGAGGCGCTCGAGCAGCGGCTTGAGCACATCAAGACGCCGATGAGCCTCTCGATCCTCGGCTGCGTGGTCAATGGCCCGGGCGAAGCGCGCGAGACCGATATCGGCCTGACCGGCGGTGGCGCGGGCAAGCACATGGTGTACCTGCGCGGCGTGACCGACCACACGGTGCAGGACGGCGACATGCTCGATCACATCGTCCGGCTGGTCGAGGAAAAGGCCGCCGAGATCGAGCGCGGCGAGCAAGCCGCCTTCGATCCCCACGCCGCGCCGCAGCAGGCGGTTGCGGCCGAGTGATCCGCCTCACCTTCGCTGCATTGCTGGCGCTCGCGCTCGCAGGCTGCGCGACCACCCCTGATGCGCCGGCCTACCCCGAAACGCGCGCCTATACGGTCACGCCTGATGCGATGGGTGATGTCCACGCCACGCTCGCGCATGCGTCCGCGAGCGGCAAGCGCGTGCTGCTGGTGATGGGCGCGAACTGGTGCCACGATAGCACCGCCCTTGCCGGGTGGCTCCAAACCCCGCGCTTTGCGGCGCTGGTGGCCGAGCGTTACGAGTTGGTGTTCGTCAATGTCGGGATGCCGCAAACGGGTGATGGGCATAACCTCGACATCGCCCGCCGGTTTGGCGTGATGGAGCTTTCCGGCACCCCGGCGCTGCTCGTGCTAACCGGCGATGGCGCGCTGGTGAACCGCGACACCGCGACGAGCTGGCGCAACGCCGCAAGCCGCAGCGAGGATGCGATCTATGCAGAGCTCAATGCACTGGCAGGACCACCGCGCAGTTAGCCATCTGTCTCTGCGCCCGCGCAATCACGCTTCCCCAATCGCTGCACAAGCATTAGCCTGAGGTCCAGTCGGCCTAGGCCGGGACGGTTGGCCAAGTGGGGGAGACAAAGAAATGATCGGTTCTGATTGGGCGCGGGCGTTAGCGACCGCAATGACGCTTGTCCTGTGCGCCTGTTCGCAGAGCAAGGAAGGCGAGGGGGACAAAGCGATGGCTGGTGCGACGGCTGCTGCCGATGCCTCATGCCCCGACGATGGCCCGCGTCTCCCCGGCACGGGCCTATGCGCCGGACGCGCAACCAATTACCTCAACGTTGACAGCGCCAGTTTCGAAGCCCCTGAAGGCTGCCAATGGCAGGTGGGCGAGGCCGAGATGCCAGCGGGCGAGTATCTGCTCTACCACGGCCTCAAATGCGGCGAGCGCGAGACCAAGCTCAGCTTCTCTGCGGGCGCGCGCCGCGCCGTCATCGAATTGACCGGTTCGGCATTCGGGGATTCGGAGGCGCTACCGACCGAACTGATCTCGGTCTATGTCGCTGAAGGCGATCCCAAGGCGGCGGTGCTGATGCGCGCGGGCGAGGATCAGGAAGACGCGGTCAAAGGCTGCGTCGTCCTTGATGCCAAGGATCCAGGCCTGCCAAGCGATGCGCTGTTGGTCGACAATCCGACTGAAGCAGCCACCGCCAAGCTCGAAGACGGCCCGCGCACCGCCTGTGGCACCATGGGTCTCGACGAGGACAGCATGGCGTTCTGGCGCGTGTTTCAGGGCTACGCCTGGTATTACAACCTTGGGCAGGACGCGCTTGAGATCGACCCCAGTTCGTTGACGGTCCTGCGCAAGGATGATGCTGGCAACTGGGAAGCTGCACCCGGCTAAGGCTGCGCGCCCTTACTGGAATGCTGGCGCAATTCGGCGCGCTAGAGCGAATATGAGGCACCCTTAAGGTGGCTGTGCCGCCGGGCGAGAGCCGCCTATCGCTTGCGGGCTATTGGCGCTCTCCGGCCCAGCTTGCGTCGTCCACGGTGATGTTCAATCGCTGCGGCGTGCGGGCGCGTTCAAGGAGGAACACCTGCGCCGTGCCAATCTGCTGCACCGTATCGGCGACCCGTTCTATCTTGGTCGTGAATTCCGGCAGGCGACGATAGTCGCTGGTCACCTGGATCGTATTGGGGCCAACCCGCGTTACCGTGATGGTAACGTCGGAGCGCGAAGAACCCCGCGCATCAGAAATGACATCGCCAAAATAGGTCCCCGCAACCGCATCAGCGAGGTCCGGTTTCCTGGCGGGCTGCGCCGACAGACTTGCAGGAACGAGCAGCGGAACTGCGGCGAGCGGCAAGGACAGTGCCATGAGGCAAGTAGCAAGGATACGCATGATCACGATCCCCTCCAGGATGCGTTTGACAACGGGCTGAACTTGACGTGTCGACCGAGACGGTCGCAGCCGCTATCGTGTTTCTGCGCCCGGTATGATCGCGCTGCAAGCCCAAAGCACGCATTGCGGCCGTCGCGCGCGCATGGTCGCCATGACAGATCGAGACCTGCCCTGCTCCACGTTGTCCACCATGCCGATTACATCGCCCCGCGGCCCCAACGCGGCACCTTCCGCTTCGACAAATATTTTCTCGTCATGGAGGAATTGCGGAGCGCCGGGGCGGCGATCACCGAGCATGCACCAGCCCCCATGCCGCGTGAATGGCTCGAAGCGGTGCATTGGCCGGCCTATGTCGAACAAGTCTTCCGCGCCGAGGTCCCGCGCGAGAAAGAGCGCAGGATCGGCTTTCCGGTAACGCCCGCGATCACCAGCCGCGTTCGCCACACCAGCGGCGGAACCTGGCTCGCAGCCAAACTGGCGATGGCGCATGGCTATGCCGCCAACTCGGCCGCCGGGAGCCACCATGCGCTCCATGATACGGGCGCAGGTTACTGCGTGTTCAACGATCTTGCAGTCACGGCCAACCGGCTGATTGCTGAAGGCGATGCGCGGCGCGTGTTGATCGTCGACCTTGACGTGCACCAAGGCGATGGCACCGCCAGCCTCACCGCCGGGCGCACGGATATCTTCACGCTATCGCTCCATGCCGAAAAGAATTTTCCGGTGCGCAAGGCGCGTTCCAGCCGCGATGTCGGGCTGGCGGACGGGACCGACGATGATGGCTACATGGCCGCGCTATCTGTGCATCTGCCCGAGGTGATGGCGAGCTTCGCGCCTGATTTCGTGCTCTATCAGGCGGGGGTTGATCCGCATGTCGATGACAAGCTCGGGCGGCTCGCGCTTACCGATGCGGGGTTGGCGGAGCGCGACCGGTTCGTCATCGCGCAGGCGCGCGGGCGGGGCCTCCCCATCGCCAGCGCGCTGGGCGGGGGCTATGGCGACGATCCGCGTGTTGTCGCCGCCCGCCATGCGCGCTCGATGCTGGTGATGGCGGAGACTAACGCTGCCGCCGCTCAGAAATAGAGATCGATGTAATCGGTCAGATAATCGCACCATTCAAACTGGCGCAGCCGATAACATTTGCGGTTCTGGGTGACCGCAAAACGCCAGGTCCCGTTGCGTTCGCAGGTGCGCCCTTCGTCGGGCGTATTGAGGATCGTCACGGTGCCAGCAAGCTCGAAATAGTCCGCGCCGATCTCCGTAATCGCCCCGTCGACGACCATCTTTGCCGCGTTGCTACCGGTCTGCATGGCGTAGAGACGCCACACGCCGGCCTCGTCAATGGTCACGCTGGCATCGCCGCGGGCATTGTCGCGCCGGTCAAAGCTGATCCATTGCAGCGTTACCCCGTCGAGCCCGCGCAGCCGGTCAGCATCGCGCATGCTAAGCACCCGGGTAGGCGGCGACGGTGCATTCTGCGGCGCAGCCGCTGTCACCATAAGGGCGCAAACCATGGCCATGCTTGCCCGATAGCATAGTGACCACATACCAGTCCCGAACTCCGAATCAGTGCCAAACCAGTGTGGCGAAGCAAGCCAGCGAGAGGAATGCAAGAATGACGGGCCCGATCGAAACCGATTACCTGATTATCGGCGCTGGCGCGGTCGGCCTTGCCTTTGCCGATACGCTGATCGACGAGGACCCCGATTGCCACATCACCTTCGTCGACAAGCATGCCAAACCCGGCGGGCACTGGAACGATGCCTATTCCTTCGTCGCGCTGCACCAGCCTTCGGCCTTCTATGGCGTCAATTCGATGGCCTTCCCTGGCGAGCAGATCGATACTCATGGTCCCAATCAGGGCCTCTACGCGCTCGCCAGCGGGACCGAGGTTTCGGCCTATTTCGAAAAGGTGATGAACCTGCGGCTGCTGCCGAGCGGGCGCGTGGCCTATCACCGGCTGAGCGAGTTCAAGGGCCGCGACGAGACTGGTGCCGCGCGGATTGCAGGCGTGCTGTCGGGCACCGAACAGACCATTACAGTGCGCCGCAAGCTGGTGGATGCGACCTTCTACCAGACCTCGGTTCCCAGCACCCACAAGCGCGGCTTTGCGGCAGATGACGGCGTGCGGGTGGTGGCGCCGGGCGAGCTGCCAGATCTCTGGAAGGCCCCTGCCGACATGCCGTCGCATTTCGTCATCCTGGGCGGCGGGAAAACCGCGATGGATACCGGCGTGTGGTTGATTCAGGCGGGGGTCGATCCCAGCCGCATCAGCTGGGTGCGCCCGCGCGACAGCTGGCTCACCAACCGCAAATACGTCCAGCCGGGCGAGGATTTCATCGAAGCGACCATCGCCAACCAGATCGCCCATCTCAAAGCGTTCGAGCACGCGCAATCGGGCGACGAGGTGTTCGAGGAGCTTGAACGCGGCGGCTTTGTCTTGCGGATCGATCCGGCGGTGAAACCCGAGATGTTTCACTACGCGGTGATATCCGAGGGCGAGATCGACCTGCTGCGGCGCATCACGCAGGTGATTCGCACTGGCCGGGTGACGCGGATTGCGCCGGGTATGCTGCATTTCGGTGAGCTCACCCACGCAGTGCCCGAGGACACGCTGTTCATCGACTGCACGGCCCGCGCCGTGCCCTTCACCGCCGAGGGCAATAGCGGCCCGCAATTTCGCGGCGACACCATCGTGCTCCAGCCGGTCCATGTTCCGCTGGTGACCTTCAGCGCTGCGCTTATCGCCTTCCTCGAAGTGCACTTTGCCGATGATGCGACCCGCAATCAGCTCGCGCGTTCGGCGACGCTGACCGACACGCCCGCGACCTTCCCCTTTGCCTTCATGATGAACCTGATGAACCGTGGCAGCTGGATGCAGACACCTGAAATCGCGGCGTGGCTGGCAAAGTCGCGGCTTGACCCCACCGGGCCGACCATCAGCCGGATGATGGCAAGCGGCGACCCGCGGCTGCAGGCGCTCGGCGCGTTGCGGTCCGTCGTGAAAGACGCGATGCCGGGGGTCATCCGTCTGGGCATGGCGGCCAAAGCGCTGCATGAGGCGGGTTCAGCTCCCACGAACTGACGCATAACTGCGACGAACTGCGTTACCTGCGTAATTTGCTTTATTGGGAACCCGAACTCCGCGCGGTAGATTACACCACAATGCAGCGGCGCGATCTTCTCAAAGGCAGTCTGGTGGCTGGGGCCCTCTTGGCTGCGCCTGCGCGCCTGTTCGCATCGGTCCGGCCCGGTAGCCCACGCGACCGCATCCTGTTCGACATTGCTCAGCGCGAGCTTCGGCGCGCTGGCAACGCGATCTGGAAGACTGACATCGTCGGGATCGCGGATTTCGGCCTGCACTCGGCCAAGCCCCGGTTTCACTTCGTCAATCTCGAGCGCGGCGAAATCATGTCGCACCATGTCAGCCACGGGCAAGGCTCTGATCCGCAGCATGATGGATGGCTCAAGCAGTTCTCGAACACCGAAGGCTCGAATGCGACCAGCCGCGGGGCCTATGTCACATGGGAATGGTATACCGGGCGCTATGGCACCTCGGTGCGGTTGGGCGGCCTCGACTATAGCAACGAGGCAGCGCTGCGCCGCTACATCGTGATGCATCATGCCGACTATGCCGAGACGTCGCATCTCGAACGCTGGGGCCGCCTCGGGCGCTCGAACGGCTGCTTTGCGATGGGAACCGACCAGTTCAATGATGCGTTGCTGCACCTTTCCGGGGGGCGGCTGCTGTTCGCTGACAGCCTCGGCCTAGAGTAAGATGGCAGCATCCAGCCGCTGCCCGAAATGGCGATGGTCGACCGTCAGCCGATAGACGCTGTGATGCGCCCTTCGATCTCTGCCTATTGAGCCATGCCGTACCGCCCGAGGACGGCCTGTTTCGAGCTTAACGCCGGGTCGGCTCTGGCGGCTGTGCTGCCAGCGAGCGTGCAGGCGGCAACGCTGGGATCGCCTGCAGCACTGGCCGTGTTCTTCGGCCTATTCTTCACCCGCGATCAGTTCCACCTTACTGATGTTTCCGTCTGGGCTATCCCTGCACTGGTCGTCCTGATGCTGCTCATGACCCTCATCGGCGCGTTTATCTGCGCCTTGTACATCGCGCTGGTGGGCGTGCCGGTTGCGTTCTTGCTGGGCCGCAGGCTGGACGGGCCGATCGGGCTGAGCGTGGCTGTGGGCATCGCGTTGGCGACCGGACTAGCCTCAGCCATCGGGCTCGCCACCAATTCCTTGTGGGAGGAAAATGCCTGGATTTTCCCCGCTCTGGTGACCGTCTATGCCCTGCCAGGCGGCCTATTCTACCGGCGCGAAGTTCTAGCCGCGCGCAGCTTCAGCCCTTTTGCCGAGCCGGAACGCGGACCCGCCTAGGTATCCTTGAGGTCGTCCTCGATCACGATCACCTCGCTCGTCGGCTTGGTCCCCCGGTTGCGCACGCGCGGCTTATCGAGGCTCGCCAGCACCGGCGCGTCACGCCCGTAGATATCCTTGAAGGTCGCCATCTCGCCGTTGATGTCGGTCGCCATCGTGAAATAGGTGATATAGGCGGCCCACTGCTTTTCCAGCATCACCTTGGTGTACTTGCCCGAGGTCGAGATCGCCACCGCCTCTTCCTTGGTCGCACCCTTGCCGAGGATCGCCATCGTCATCGCCAGTTCGAGCGCCCGCTCGGTGCGCACGCAGCCATGGCTGAGCGCGCGGAAATCCGTCGCAAACAAATGGCGCGAGGGCGTGTCATGGAAAAAGATCGCGTGGGGATTGGGCATTTCCAGCTTCATCACGCCCAGCGAATTGCCCGGCCCCGGCTGCTGCACCACGGTCACATAGCCGTTCGCACCCTTGCTCGCGACATAGCCGTTGCGCCTGCCCCAGGCCGGGTTGGCGAGCACACGCGCGCCCAGCCCTTCGCCCTTGACGATCGACTGCGGCACTGTCCAGGTCGGGTTGAACACCACGCCTTCGACCATCTCGGCCAGCTGCGGCGTCGCGGTGCGCCCCGGCTTGCCGACAATCGTGCGATAGGTCTTGATGATCCGGTTCTTGACCGTCAGACGCAGCTGGAATTCGGGCACATTGGTGATCAGATATTGTGAACCCAGATCGCGCCCAAGCCAGCGCCAGCGGTCCATATTCGCACGGACAAGCTTGCGCTTGGCGGCGCTGCTTCGAGGGGTCGCAGCAAGTTCGGCCTTCAGCTTGGCATAATCGGGGTGGGTCGGGCTCAGCTTCGCCAGCGCGCCCGCAAGATTGCCCGAGCTGAGCGCCTCGGCCATGACAGTGCCGGCGGGATAGGCGTCGCGGTCAGGATCGACCACAAACCACTGCTCGCGCGCCTCCATCGGCGTGCGCCCGTCGCGCAGATCCTCGACCAGCCAGACGAAGCTCTGCGAGGCAATCTCGTTCAGCTCCTTCGAAGCGCCGCCGGCGATCGCGACCTTGAGCGGACCAAGGTCATAATCCGCCGGATCGAGACCTTCCGCGCCGATGCCCTCGATTACGGCAACAAGCTGGGCAGCCTGGGCCAGCGACCACGGCTGCACGATTGGCGCCGAAGGCTGGACCACGGGTTGGGACACGACCTGGGGGAAAGCCTGATCGAAGGTTTCGGACGATTTGGGCGCGGCGGCGGCGGCAGGGGCACGCATCGGAGCGGCTACCTGACTGCCACTATGCGCGTCCTGCGCCAGAGCTGTGCCCGCCACCAGCGCGGCTGTGGCAATCCCACCCGCCAGTCTGCCCGAAAACCTGATCATTCCCTTGGCCTTTTCAACCCATGTCGCCGGGTCCCGGCAACGCTCTCGTCACCGCAGTCTTACCCCGAGCGCGGCGCCCCTATCAACCATCTTCGCTTTCCGCCGGATTAATGTTCACACCCGCGCGAATTTCGCATTGCCACGGCGTGACCTTGGGTATCCGCGCGCCTAAGGCAACGGTCATGTCCGCCCGCCACTATGCCTTGCTGCCCTTTGCTGCTGCGCTGGCGGGCGTGGGTTTCCTGTCGCTGATGGACGCCTTCATGAAAGAAGCCGCGCTGCTGGCAGGCGCCTACACCGCGACCTTGCTGCGCGCACTGATCGGCGCGGCGATTGTCGCCCCGATCTGGCTGTCGCGCGGGCCGGCGATGCCATCGCGCCGGGTGCTCAAGCTGCACCTCGAGCGCGGCGTGGTCTCGGCCTTC
>JBJTTE010000232.1:0-7636 GCA_046080005.1 Erythrobacter sp. | reverse complement strand
GTTCGGCTATCTCGGCATGGCCTACGCGATGGTTGCGATCGGTGTGGTCGGCTTCATCGTCTGGGCGCACCACATGTACACCGTGGGCCTCGACGTAAACACCAAGATGTATTTCACTGCGGCAACGATGGTGATCGCGGTGCCAACCGGCGTGAAGATCTTCAGCTGGATCGCGACGATGTGGGGCGGTAGCCTCGACTTCAAATCGCCGATGGTCTGGTCGCTGGGCTTTATCTTCCTCTTCACCGTGGGCGGCGTGACCGGCGTGGTGCTGGCCAATGGCGGCATCGACGATAACCTCCACGACACCTATTATGTGGTGGCGCACTTCCACTACGTCTTGTCGATGGGTGCGGTGTTCTCGATGTTCGCCGGTTTCTACTACTGGTTCCCGAAGATGAGCGGGCGGATGCACAGCGAGTTCCTGTCGCACCTCCACTTCTGGATCTTCTTCGTCGGCGTGAACGTGATCTTCTTCCCGCAGCACTTCCTGGGCATGCAGGGGATGCCGCGCCGCTATCCCGACTATCCGGAAGCCTACCAATTCTGGCACGAAATCAGCACCTACGGCTATTACATCATGGCCGGTTCGATGGTGTTGTTCTTCGTCAACGTCCTCTACACGCTGGCCGCCGGCAAGAAGGCTGCTGACAATCCGTGGGGCGAAGGGGCAACGACGCTCGAATGGACCCTGCCGAGCCCGCCGCCCTATCACCAGTTCGAAACCCTGCCGGTGATTACCGACGGCATGGATTACCACGATCACCGTCCGGCGACCGCCTGACGAGGATCTGACGACTCCCGTCCGGGAGTATGACTGCACAGAGAGGAGCGCGGGTGTGGACCTGCGCTCCTTCTCGCTGGAACCGACACGACGATGGCAAGTACGGCACCTCAGACGATAACGGCGCTGCCCACCGAATGGCGCGACTTCTTCGCGCTGACCAAGCCGCGGGTGATGACGCTGGTGATCTTCACCGCGATCTGCGGCGTGCTGGCTGCACCCGGCACGATCAACCCGGTGCTGGGCTTCACCGCGATCCTCGCGATTGCCATGGGTGCAGGCGGCTCGGCTGCGCTCAATCACTGGTGGGAAGCCGATATCGACGCCGGTATGAAGCGCACCATGAACCGTCCCCTCCCAGGCGGACGGATGCGGCGCGAGGATGCGCGCGATTTCGGCATCTTCCTCTCGACTGTTTCGGTTGTGCTGATGGGCGTAGCGATCGGCTGGCTGGCCGCCGTGCTGCTGCTCGGCGCGGTGATCTACTACGCGGTTATCTATACCATGTGGCTGAAGCCGCGCACCCCGCAGAACATCGTCATTGGCGGCGGTGCCGGTGCCTTCCCGCCGCTGATCGGCTGGGTTGCGGTCACGGGCGAGATTACCGCCATGCCCTTGCTGCTGTTTGCGATCATCTTCTTCTGGACCCCGCCGCACTTCTGGGCGCTCGCGCTGTTCGTACAGTCCGATTACGCCAAGGTTGGCATTCCGATGCTCCCCGTGGTCGCAGGCGAAAGAGTCACCCGCAACCAGATCATGATCTATACGCTGCTGCTGGCGCCGATCACGATTGCACCCTGGTATATCGGCGGCACCAGCTGGATTTACGGGTCCTGCGCGGTGGTGCTGTCGGTGCTGTTCACGGTGCTGGCCTTGCCGGTCTTCACCCGGATGCGCGCCGAGGTTGACGCGATGACGCCCGAGAAGAGGCTGTTCAAGTTCTCGATCGTCTATCTGTTTGTCCTGTTCGCGGCGCTCGTCGCGGACCGTGTCGCCGCCTATCAGGGATGGATCGCGTGACGCCCGAGGACGAGCGCGAGTTCCTGCGTCGCCGCAAGGCGCGCAATCTGGTGGTTGCCGGTACGCTGATCTTTTTCGTCGTGCTGTTCTACGCAATCACGATTGTCCGCATCGGGGGCCAGAGCTGATGGCGACCCGCGCCCCCTATGATGACCTGATGGCCCGCCGCAACCTGCGCGTCGGCTTGATGGCGTTTGCGGGGGCGCTGGCGATGCTGGGTTTGGGCTATGCTTCGGTCCCCCTGTACCGGCTGTTCTGTCAGGTCACCGGGTTCGGCGGCACAACCATGAGCGCGACCGAGAGTGATGCGGCCCGCGCCGCAACGCTCGCCACCGGCCAGACCATCTCGATCCGTTTCGATGGCACGAGCGCGATGGGCATGCCCTGGACCTTTCGCCCGACAAAGGCGACCGACACCATCACCATCGGCGAACGCGACATCGCGACTTACGTTGCCCGCAACGACAGCGATCAGCCAATCACCGGCATGGCGACCTACAATGTCGCGCCCGAGCAGGCGGGCAAGTATTTCAACAAGATTCAGTGCTTCTGCTTTACCGAGCAGACGCTTGCACCCGGGCAGGAAGTGACCATGCCGGTGCTCTATTTCGTCGATCCGGCGATGCTTGATGATCCCAATATGAAGGGTGTCGAGCAGATAACGCTGAGCTACACTTTCCATCGCGCGACGGACCCGTTAAACTCGGATCCGGCACGCACCAATTGATCCGCTAAACCCCAGGGACGGGAACGAGCACATGGCTGGCAAGGCAAACCACGATTATCACATCCTTGAACCCGATATCTGGCCGCTGATCGGTTCGATTTCGGCGCTGACCTTCACCAGCGGCATGGTGCTGAGCTGGCACCCCGAGCTGTTTGGCGCCGCGTCGAACTTCGTCATCTGGGCAGGCCTTGCCGGCGTGCTGGCGACCTTCTTCTTCTGGTTCCGCAACATCGTGATCGAAGCCCAGCGCGGCGATCACACCCCGGTGGTGCAGCTTCACCTGCGCTACGGCATGATCCTGTTCATCGCTTCGGAAGTGATGTTCTTTGTTGGCTGGTTCTGGAGCTTCTTCGATTTCGCGCTGTTCCCGGCCGCGCTGGAGTTCGATCACACGACCGGCGCGACCACCAGCCTGTTCGGCACCGAGGGCGCGATTGCGCAATTCGTGCCCGAAGGCATGGAAGTGCTCGATCCCTTCGCGCTGCCGCTGCTCAACACGCTGATCCTGCTGTGCTCGGGCACCACGGTGACTTGGGCACACCATGCGCTGATCCACGGTGATCGCCAGGCGCTGAAGCAGGGCCTGTGGGCGACCATCGCGCTCGGCGCGCTGTTTAGCGCCATTCAGGCCTATGAATACAGCATCGCGCCCTTCGCCTTTGGCGGCAACACCTATTCGAGCGCCTTCTACATGGCGACCGGCTTCCACGGTTTCCACGTGCTGATCGGGACGATCTTCCTCTCGGTCTGCCTCTACCGCGCTTACATTGGCCACTTCACGCCGCGCCAGCACTTCGGCTTCGAAGCCGCTGCATGGTACTGGCACTTCGTCGACGTGGTGTGGTTGTTCCTGTTCGTCGCCGTCTATGTGTGGGGCGGTTGGGGCGCTGAATACCACTGATGGCTCCGGACTCCGGTCCGCGTAACAGTAAGGGGCAGCCGGGGATCGTCTCGGCTGCCCTTTCCGGTTTGTGCCCCCGCTGCGGTGCCAAGACGCTGTTTGCTGCGCCAGCTGGACTGGCCGAGGCATGCAGCCACTGCGGGCTCGATTTCCTCAGCCTTGACCGGGGCGGGCGCTTTGTCGGGGTGGTGACAATGCTGGTGGCGCTGGTGCTTATCCTCGCCGCGCTCGGGGTGGATGAATGGCTGCGGCCGCCGCTGTGGGCCTCGCTGCTGGTCTGGGGGCCGGTAACGGTGGGGAGCGTGATTGCCGTCCTCAGGCTCTACAAGACCATGTGGGTCTACCACCAATACGACGAGAGCCAGCAGTCATGACCCGGCGCGTGCCGATTATTCCGACGATCATCGTGCTTGCGGCGGTGGCCACGATGATCGGACTGGGCATCTGGCAATTGGGGCGCCGCGCGGAGAAAGAGGCGCTGATTGCGCGCTACGAGGCGGCAATCGGCACGGGCGAGATGGCGGTTTTCCCGATGGAGGGCGAGGGTGAGGACGTCTTGTTCCGCCGCAGCCTGCTCGCCTGCAACGCGGTCGAGAGCATCGAGGCGGTATCCGGCACTTCGTCGAGGGGCGAGAAAGGCTGGGTGCACCGTGCCAGTTGCGTGGAGAGCATCGATGCCACGATACCTGTCGACCTCGGCTTCAGCCGCGACCTTGCCAAGCCCGCCTTCACCGGGGGCTCCGTCACTGGCATCATCGCGCCCGGGCCGCGCCTTGTCGCCGACCCGCCGGTCGCCGGATTGCAGCCGATGGCGAGGCCCGATCCCGGCGATCTGCCCAACAACCACCTCGCCTATGCCGGGCAGTGGTTCTTCTTCGCGCTGACCGCGCTCGTCATCTACGTGCTGGCATTGCGCCGCCGAGGGCGCTAACCCGCGCGCCCATGCAATACGTATCGACCAGAGGGAGCGCGCCCGCGCTCGATTTTGAAGGGGTGACGCTGGCCGGCCTCGCCAACGACGGGGGCCTTTATGTGCCCGCCGAATGGCCGCGCTTTACCCAGAGCGAGATCCGCGAGATGCGCGGTCTGGCCTATCCCGATCTTGCCGCGCGCATCATGGCGCCGTTCGTGGCGGGTAGCCTCACCGAGGATGAACTGCTGGGCCTGTGCCACAGGGTCTATGGCGACTTCGGCCACGCGGCTGTGACACCCTTGGTGCAGCTCGACGCGCAGCATTGGCTGCTCGAACTGTTCCACGGGCCAACGCTTGCCTTCAAGGACGTCGCGCTGCAGCTGCTCGGGCGCTTGTTCGAGACCTTCCTCGAACGGCGCGGCGAGCGCCTCACCATCGTCGGCGCGACCAGCGGGGATACCGGCTCGGCAGCGATCCAGGCCGTCGCGGGGCTGGAGCGGGTCGAGATCTTCATGCTCCACCCCAAAGGCCGGGTGAGCGAGGTGCAGCGCCGCCAGATGACCACGGTGCGTGCGCCCAATGTCTATAACCTCGCGATCGAAGGCAGCTTTGATGACGCGCAGGCGCATGTGAAGCGGATGTTCACCGATCCGGATGTAACCCGCATCCTCAACCTCGGCGCGGTCAATTCGATCAACTGGGCGCGGCTGATGGCGCAGGTGGTCTATTACTTCGCCAGCGCCTTGCAGTTGGGCGGGCCTGACCGCACGGTCGCCTATTCGGTCCCGACCGGCAATTTCGGCGATGTGTTCGCAGCCTATGTCGCGGCGAGAATGGGCCTTCCGATCGAGCGGCTGATTGTGGCCACCAACATCAATGATATCCTCCACCGTGCGCTGTCGAACGGTGACTATTCGGCGGGCGGCGTCACGCCGACCGTGACCCCGTCGATGGATATACAGGTCAGCTCCAATTTCGAACGCCTGCTGTTCGATGGCGGCGGGCGCGATGGCGCGGCGATGGCAGCGCAGATGCACGGCTTTGAAGCCACCAAGACGATGCAGCTCACCAATGCGCAGCGCGAAGCGGCAGCGACGCTGTTCACCAGCGGCCGCGCCGATCAGGTCGAAACCGCGCGCGCCTTGCAATGGGCCTATCGCAATGCGGGTCAGGTGATCGATCCGCATACGGGGGTAGGGCTCCACTGTGCACAGGTGATTGCCGGTGCGGGCGGCATCTCTGCGCAGGTGCCGATCGTGACGCTCGCGACGGCCCATCCGGCCAAGTTTCGCGATCCGGTCGAGCGCGCCACTGGCGTGCGCCCGGCGCTTCCGGCGCGGGTCGGCGATCTGTTCGGGCGCGAAGAGCAGATGGTGGAGCTCGCGGGCGACTACGCTACCTCGCGCGATTACGTGCTCGGCCATGCGGCTGCCACGGGCGCGGGCTAATGGCGAGGCTGATCCAGCAGCCGCTGGTGATGGAATGCACAGGCTGGGACGGATACCGCCTGCTCGATAGCGGGGCAGGGCGCAAGTGGGAGAGCTTCGGGCCGCACAGCTTCATCCGCCCCGAACCGCAAGCCCTGTGGCAGCCGCGCCTGCCGGACTGGCCCGCCGCGGGGGCGTTCATCCCCGGATCGGACGAGGATGGCGGGAGACGCTGGCAATTCGCGCAAGGCCTGCCTGAGGACGGCTGGCCGCTGGCGTGGAGCGAGGTCCGCTTCACCGCCAAGCCCACGCCGTTCCGTCATCTCCAGTTCTTCCCCGACATGGCCCCGGTGTGGGACTGGATGCGCGGCCAGCTTGAGGGGATGGCCGAGGCAGAGACGCTGAACCTGTTCGGCTACACGGGCCTTGGCACGCTGGCCCTGTCACAGCACGGCAAGGTCACGCATGTCGATGCGTCGAAGAAGTCGGTGGCGCAGGCGCGCGAGAACGCCGCTCTGTCGGGGATGGAGGCGCGCCCGATCCGCTGGCTCACGGATGATGCAGCGAAGTTCACCGCCCGCGAGGTGCGGCGTGGACGCCGCTATGATGGAATCATTCTCGATCCGCCCAAGTTCGGGCGAGGGCCGGAGGGCGGAGTATGGCGGCTGGAGGAGCACTTGCCGGGCCTGATCGCCGACTGTGCGAAGCTGCTCGATGCGAACAGCCGCTTTCTGTTCCTGACTGTTTATGCAGTGCGGATGAGTAGTCTGGCGATTGCAGGGCTGCTCGCAGAGGCGCTTGCTGCGCTGCCGGGGCAGATCGAACACGGTGACCTCGCGGTGCGCGAGGAAGGAGAGGGGGGAAGGCTGCTCCCCACCGCAATCTTCGGGCGGTGGAGCAATCCGGAACAGGTCCGCTCCTAGGCCCACCAGCACTGGACTTAGCGCCCCCATCCTGCCAACGGGCCTCGCCATGGCCGACACGCTTACCCTTGAAGTCAATGATCTCGTCGTCGATGTTCTGACCGGAATCTATTCCGAGGAGACCGGCCAGCCGCAGCCGCTGCGGATCTCGATTGCGGCGCGCTATGCCGTCGCCGATCGCTACGATCCCGAAACGCCGCTCGATGCCTCCAAGAACTATATGGACCTCAAATTCGCCGCCACCGCTGGGCTGCCGCTGGGGCTCCATTTCAAGCTGATCGAAGCGGTCGCGGATCACATCTGCGAAACGCTGTTCGTCCAGGACGCCAAGGTTGCGGCGGTGACGGTCAAGATCGTCAAGCTGGCGATTGCCGAGGCGGGCGAGCAGATCGGCATCACGCTCCACCGCGAACGTCGCGCGGCACACGGGGGCTGACCGGATGATGCGGCAGATCGAAGTCGGGCCACTGCCAGATAGCGCGCTCGATGCGGTGACGGCCTTTACCGCCTCCCACCTCAAGCCCGCGCGCGTGCTCCTCGCCGAGCCCGAAACCACCGCGCTTACGATCATCCTCCCGCCCGCTGCGTATGACCACCGTGACTGGCGTCTGGCGCTGGCCCGCGACCTGGCGCGCGAGGCGGCGCTCAAACGCGTCAATGTCATCGCTGGTCTGCCCGGCGATGCGCGGGATGCGACGCTGCAATTTT
This sequence comes from Erythrobacter sp., assembly GCA_046080005.1. GTDB lineage: Bacteria > Pseudomonadota > Alphaproteobacteria > Sphingomonadales > Sphingomonadaceae > Erythrobacter. The sequence goes on along the minus strand of JBJTTE010000232.1, from coordinate 233 downwards.
TGTCAGATGCGCCGGGGGTGACAGGCCAGTACCTTGTCTGTCATGAATGACAACATGCCTACGCCCCCGACCCGCAAGCCCGATCTGATTCTGCTGGATTCGCCGGAAGAGATGCCTGCGCCGCTGGTCGATAGTTTCCAGCGCCGGATCACCTATCTGCGTCTTTCGGTGACCGACCGCTGCGACCTGCGCTGTTCCTATTGCATGCCCGAGCGCATGACCTTCCTGCCCAA
>JBJTTE010000231.1:0-8501 GCA_046080005.1 Erythrobacter sp. | reverse complement strand
GTGCCCTGCGGCCCGCGCAGCACTTCGACCTGCTGGATGTCGAGCAGATCGACGAGGCTGCCGACTGTCCGTCCAAGATAGACATTGTCGACGTAGATTCCGATCGCCGGGTCGACCGCGCCGCGGGATTCGTCCTCGCCGATACCTCTAAAGAAGATACGCGCCGAGTTCGAGGTGCCGGTGCCGGTGGTGATGACCACGCCGGGAATTTGCGCCTGAAGATCGTTTGCGTCCTCGATCTGTCTGAGAGCAATGTCCTCAGCGCCGAGCGCCGTCACCGACGCAGGTACGTCCTGAAGGTCTTCGGAACGGCGCTGTGCGGTGACGATGATCGTTCCCGCATTTGCTTGGTCGTCGGTGACTTCGGATGCGGCACTATCCTGCGCCCAGACAGGCGCAGCACTTGCGAGAAGTGCAAGGGCGGAGGTCATGCCGGTAATCGCCGGCATCAGCCGAATCGGCGTGGTCATTGAATGGGCTCCTCGAATGTTGCTCGACTGGCCGTCTTCTGACGATCCAGATGTCCCTTCCCTGCGCTACGAATTTGTCCGGTCAAAGGCTTGCTTGTCAAGCGCGCACATGGCATTTGTCCGGATAAATAGATGCGGAAATTTCGCGCAGAGTGCTTTTTGCGCAACAGTGTGACGTGAAGGAGCCCGCCCTAGACATGTCTGGCCTTGCCTATCCGGTGCTTGTCTATGCCCACCTGCTCCTGTTCGTATTGTGGCTCGGTGCGGATGTCGGGGTGTTTGTGCTCGGCCAGCATTTCCGCAAGCTCGAGAAATGGTCGCTCGACCAACGCATCGCCTTGCTGACCTTGCTGGTCGAAGTCGACATGGTGCCGCGCAGCGCATGGGCGCTGATGGTTCCCCTGTCGCTGAGCGTGGTCGCAACCGGCGGCTGGTGGGAAGTGCCTGTCTGGCTGATGATCAGTGCTTGGGCAACAGGCCTGTTCTGGCTGTGGCTGGTGTGGGACTCGCATGCCCACGACCAGACCCCGCGCGCGACGCGCAACCGCAGGATCGAGGGGGTGCTGCGCTGGGCAATCGGCAGCTTCTACCTGAGGCTCGGCACGCAAAGCCTTTTGCACGGAGCGCCGCTCGAGCCCGATTGGCTCGCGGCGAAGGCACTGCTGTTCGGTCTGATCTTCGTGGCCGCGATCATGATCGATGTTACCTTCAAGCCCGTCGGCGCGCAGCTTGGCGCGGTGCTCGCCGAAGGTTCGAGTGATGCCACCGAAATCCCGCTGCGCCGCACGATGGACCGCACGCGCATCTGGGTGTGGGCCGTCTACTTCTTGCTGTTGGTCACGTCGTTCCTCGGCAACGTAAAGCCCGGCTGAGCCGGAGGCACGGTGCCGCAAGAATGGCACAGGCCCTTGCCGCAAGTTCGCTGCATTTCAGCGATGACCAAAAATTGTCTGGACAAATTCTTGGGCCTTGGCAGAAATAGCAACGGGGATTTCGTGACGCCTTTTTGGCGTGTTTCCAGGGGAGTTTACAGGATCATGAAAAAGCTTGTTCCTGGCATCTTGCTTACCGCAACGATGCTGACGTTGCTTACCGCAACGATGCTGACGCCGAGCGCGCTGATGGCGCAGGCAGCCACCGATGAAAGCGACAGCGCGCCGTCCGCAATCGGCAGTAATGAGATCGTCGTCACCGCACGCAAGACCGAGGAACGGCTGCAAGAAGCGCCTCTTGCGGTAGCGGTGGTGACCGCCGACGGGATTGACCGGCTCGGCTTCAACAGCGTCCCCGACCTGACCCGCGCCACCGCGGGCTTGGTATTCGACGACAGCTTCGGGCGCGACGCCAACCGCCCAGTGATCCGCGGCCAAGCCAACATCCTTGGCGATTCCGGTGTCGCTTTCTTTATTGACGGCATCTATTTCAACGGCTCGCTCGCCGATTACGACATCGACAGCATCTCGCGGATCGAAGTCGTGAAGGGTCCGCAAAGTGCGCTCTACGGCCGTAACACCTATTCGGGCGCGATCAACATCATCACCAAAAGCCCGACAGATCGCTGGCGCGGGAGAGTGCAGGCCGATCTCTCGGAAGGCGCCGCCTACGACATCTCGGGCAGCGTCAGCGGTCCGATCGCGCCGGGGTTGGGGCTGATCGTGGGTGGACGCTACTTCAAGAACGAAGGCTTTTTCACCAACCAGTTCGACGGATCGCCCATCGGTGTGCAGGAGACCAACTCCGCCTTCGCTATGCTCAAGTACGATGATGGCGGCGCGCTGCGCGTGGGCCTGCGTGGTAATTATACCCGCACCCGTGACGGTCAGCCCGCGATCTTTGCCACCGACGCCAACGACAACAACTGCCTGCCCGACAACGGCGCTCTTTATGCAGGGCGGGGCCGCTACTTCTGCGGAGTCATCCAGCCGCGTCCCGTCAGCAGCGATTACAGCGAGCAGTTCGAAGGCCAATTCGTCGGCAACGCGATCGACACCTGGAATGCCGGGCTGACCATCGATCTCGACCTGACCGACAACCTCACCCTGACCTCGCTCACCGGCTACAACTCGCGCGAGTCGGTGCAGCGCACCGATGGCGACTATTCGCCCAACCGTTTCCAGGGCGTGATCTTCGCGACAATCCCGCTCGGCCCGCCTACCGCGCCGAGAGTGCCCTTCGGCTTTGCTAGTTCGCAGACCGATTTCTCGTTCTCGAACGAATCCGACCGGACCGACTGGCAGCAGGAACTCCGCCTGCAATATACCACCGAGCGCGCGCGCTTCCTGCTCGGCGGGTTTTACTGGGAACAGGACAGCACTTCGACCGACAATCGCGTGCTGCCACCCGGCGCGCAGGCCGGGGCGAATGCCAATATGCTGGCCGCCCGTCAGGCGCGCTGCGCGGCCAATCCGCGCTGCGCCTCGCTCAGCCCGGCGTTCCCGCTTGGCTCGCTGACCGAAAGCCGCAACAATTCCGAAGACAACATCCGCAACATCGCGGTGTTCGGTTCGGTCTCCTTCGACCTCACCGACCGGTTCTCGATCAGTGCCGAGGGGCGCTATCAGGAAGAGCGGATCAGCACGCTTGCGCAGACCGCCACGGTGCAGTCCGGCAATATCGGCGCACCGGTCACGGCGGAGGTCACGTTCAAGGAATTCCTGCCGCGCGTGACTGCCGATTTCCAGGTTAGCCCCGACAACCTGCTTTATGCCGTCTACGCGGAAGGCCAGAAGCCCGGCGGCTTCAACGGTCCGGCAGCGATCGCGGTGGGCCGCACGTCCTTCGGCGCGGAAGATGTCGTCTCTTACGAAATCGGTTCGAAGAACACCTTCCTCGACGGCGCGCTGCAGGTGAACCTCGCCCTGTTCCACAACACCATCGAGGGCTACCAGCTGACCCAGCCGGTCGAGGTTATCAACCCGCCGCTGGCACCGCAGCAGGTCTCCGCCATTAACAATGCGGGTGACGTGCGGATCACGGGTCTTGAACTCGAACTGCTCGTGCGGCCCTCGCCGGAACTGACGCTGACCGCCAACTACGCCTATGCCAACAGCCGCTTCCGCAACGGCAGCGACGAAAATCAGGGTGTGCTCAACGATGTGGCGGACGACGGTCTGGTCAACTGCTCGACCGGGGACCAGCTGCCCAACATCAGCGGGTGCCAGTCGCTGTTCGGCGACATCACCGGCCAGAGCCTGCCGCGCGCGCCCGAGCATACGGTGTTTGTCGACCTCGACTATCGCCGCGACATCGGCAATTCGGGCTGGCAGGGCTTTGCGGGGATCAATGCCTATCTGCTGTCGAGCAGCTTCGCACAGGTCCACAATCTCGCCGAAACCGGGGATTCGGTGGTGTCTGATTTCCGAATCGGCGCGCAGAACGACAATTTCCGCCTGCAGTTCTTCGTCCGCAACCTGTTCGACGAAACGACGGTCAACCAGCTGATCCGCTACGCCGATGCGAACCGCGACCTGCGCCGCAACCTCATCGCGGGTCTGCGTCCGCCGCGCCGCTTTGGCGTGATTGCCGAAGTGCGGTTCTGATCGGCCGCCTCTGATACAAAGCCGAAGGGCGGGAGCTTGCGCTTCCCGCCCTTCTTTTTTTACGATCCGCTCAGGCGCGCGACAGGACGGCCTCGGCTGCCGCTTCGGCGCTTTCGAGCGCGGCCTCCATGCCGCTGGCCGCGCGGCCAAGGTGCTCGCCCGCGAAATGGAGCCGCTTGCCGCTGTGCCGGGTCGTTGCGGCGAGATCGGCGGCCATGCCGGTGCCGATATGGTGGTAGATGCCACGCGCGCCCGGATTGCGCTGCCAGCTGAAAAGCCGCGCCACCTTGAGCTTGCCCCGGGCGGCGGGGCGCACCGCCTCGATCCGCTGCACGATCGTGCGCGCAGCTTCATCCTGCGCCATCCGGTCGAGAAGGTCGGCGCCCGCGCCGGTGGTCCACAGCTTGAGCATCGGCGGATCGGAGCCGAGCACGAAGACGCGCCCGATCATGGGATCGTCGGTCCACAGGGTGCGGGGCAGGCCGTCGCTGTCCCAGAACGGCTCGCTCGCGGCGATGTAGGCGAAGCTCGCGCGGGTATAGGGCAATTCGGCGATCATCCGCGCCGCAGCGGGCGGCAGGGTGGTTTCGAGCGGGATGTGGCGCAAGGCGGCAAAGGGGATGGTGCAGATCGCATGAGCAGCGCGCAGGGTTCCTCCGGCGAAGTGCAGCGTGACCCCGTCCGGTTCCTCGCGCAGGCCCTGGACCACCTCGCCGAGCCGCACCTCGCGGCGCAAGCTTGCTGCCATGGCTTCGGGCAGGCGCTGCGATCCGCCCGCGATGGTCGCGACCGGGCCGGGCTGGCTGGCGAAGACCGCGAAGGTGCGCGCGAGGTTGAGCTGCGACATCGTCGCCAGACCGTTGCCGTTGAAATTGGCCGCGATCAGCCGCAGCGCCTCGTCGCTGGCGCCCGCATTCCTCAGCGCTGCGAGCGCCGGGATATCCGTGCCGGGCGGGGCATCGAGCCACGCTGAGGGGTCTGCCAGCCGCGGGAAGGCGCGGGCGTAGTGGCGCAGCAGGGCGGCCGGCTCGACCGCGCGCTCGGCATCGGAGAGGCGGTTGCCGGGGCTGGTCGGCCAGTCGCCGGGCGTCGTGACGGCGCCGTTGACCGCGTAGAGATTGCCCAGCGCATCGGCGATGCCCGCCCCCGCACCGCCGCCGGTCGGAAGGTCGATGCCGCACGCGTCCGCGATTGCGCGAAGGCGGGCATAGCCGGCACCGACCTGGATGCCGCCTGCCTCGGGCGCGCCGGGAAGGTCGCGCAAGGTGTGGAGCCGTCCGCCGACCCGCTGCTCGGCCTCAATCACGACCACTGACAGGCCGGCCGCCTCGCACAGCCGCGCGGCGTGGAGGCCCGCAAGCCCGGCGCCGATGATCGCGACGTCAGCCTCGGTCCGGCTGCGGGCCAGCGCTGGGGCGGCCCCGGCGATAATCGCCGCGCCCCCCCCGGCGAGGAGGGCGCGGCGCGTGACCGTGATCAATGTCCGGCGCTCGGCTTGGCCTCGCTGCCTGCCGCCGCGCGCTTGCGATCGATGAGCAGCTTGAACTTGGTCCAGGTCGTCTCGTTGGGCCGCGCATCGTCCGTGGGTGGGGCCTGTTCGTAGATCGGGTAATTGGCCCGGATCTCGGTCTTGAGCACCTCGGGCAGCTCCTCGAAGCCGCCGGGCAGCTTGCGGCCCATGGCGTTGAAGACCATCTGACCGGGGCGGCTGCCCATCTTCATCCACGGCGCCCAGCCCGAGATGCGCACCCAGCTGACCATCGGATAGGCCGTCGGCTTGCTGCTGTCGTAAAGCTCGCTCTTCAGCGCGCCGAAATCGAAGATTTCCATCGCGTGATATTCGCCGCCGACATATTCCTGGTAATCGCCGGTGAGCGGGTTGGTGTAGAACAGCGGCGCTTCGAAGGGCATGAAGACGTAGGGTCCGGCCTCGCGCAGACTGCCCAGCGTGAAGGGCGTGCCGTCGGCACCCATGGCGAAGTTCGGGCGGCCGTTGACCGGGTCATTGTGGATATGCATCACCTCGACCGTCTCGCTGGTATAGGGGTTTTCCCATTTCTGAAGCACTTCGCCGGTCTTGGGATCGAGCATCAGCATGACCTCGCGGCTCACCAGCTTCCAGCCCTTGCCGCGCTTGGGATCGTCGACCTCGACGCAGGTGCGGATGTTCATGCCTTCGCCCTTGAACAAGAGCTTGTCACGCACGCCCGGGCTGCGGCCGTAGATATTGCCCGACCAGTGGTAGACCGCGGGCTTGTCTTCCGAGACACCGCATTGCAGGCGCTTGGAGATTTCGAGCGCATCTTGCGGATTGGCAGGGTCGAGCGTGCGAGCGTCGGCCGTTCCGCCCCCCAGCATTGCGCAGACGGCCAGACCGGTAGCCAGAGGACCGAATTTCGTCGATGTCATCATTTCCCTCCAAACCAGCATCATATTTGGAACCTGCGTCAGCAATCACGCAGTTCCTCCTTGACTTTAGATTTGTCCGGACAAATTGTGAAGCCTGAATTCTGATCGTTGCCACGCAGGCCGGAAGGACCATGGAAGAAATCGTGTTTGCCGCTGCCAGCCTGCTGTTCGTTCCCGGATCGCGTGCCGACCGTTTTGCGAAGGCGCGTGCCGCCGGCGCCGGTTTGAGCGTGATCGATCTGGAGGACGCGGTGGCGGCCGCCGACAAGGCAAGCGCGCGCGCTGCGGCCCTGTCGCAGGTGGAAGGCGCGCCGCAAGGCTGGGCGATCCGGATGAACGCGGTGCGCACGGCGGCGGGGATTTGCGATCTGGCCGCCTTCATCGACGCGCCGGTGCTGCCCCGGACGCTGCTGATCCCGATGGTCGAGGAGGCCGGTGACCTGGCGGTGGTCGCCGGCGCGCTGGGTGACCGCTGTCCGCAATTGATCCCCCTGATCGAGACCCCGCGCGGGCTGCGCCATGCGCTCGAGGTGGCCCGGCACCCGATGGTGGCCGCGATGATGTTCGGCGGCGGCGATTTCTCGGGCGAGCTCGGCGTCGAACTCGCATGGGAGCCGCTGCTGGCCGCGCGCCAGCAATTCGTGCTGGCCTGCGCCGAGGCACGCAAACCCGCGATCGACGTGCCTTTCATCCGGCTCGACGACGAAGCGGGTCTCGCCGAGGAATGCGCCCGCGCGCGCGGGATCGGATTTGCGGCAAAGGCCGCGATCCACCCGGCGCAGCTTTCGGCGATCACCGCGGCCTTCCTCCCGAGCGAGGCCGAAGTGGCTGAAGCGCGCGAGGCGCTGGCCGCTTACGAGGCGGGCGGCGGGCAGGCCATACGGTTCCGCGGGCGCATGCTCGAAGCGCCATTCATCATCAGGTATCGCGCGCTTCTCGCGCGACACGAGGAGCAAGCGCATGCGTGACAGCTATATAGAGGTCTCCCCCGGCCGGTTCCGCGAGGTGCAGGGGCGCTACTTCGAGGATTTCGTGGTGGGCTATGTCTATGAACACCGCCCCGGACGCACCATCACCGATGCCGACAACGTGTGGTTCACGTTGCTGACGATGAACACCCACCCGGCACATTTCGATTACGAGCTGTCGAAGGACACCGAGTTCGGCAAGCCGCTGGTGGTCAGCCCTTTCACGATCGCGCTGATGACCGGCATGAGCGTGTCCGACACCAGCGGCAAGGCGATCGCCAACCTCGGTTGGGATGAGGTGCGCATGGTCAAGCCGCTGTTCGTCGGCGATACGCTCTATTGCGAAAGCGAAGTGCTGGAAAAGCGCGAGAGCGCCAGCCGCCCCGAGCAGGGCATCGTCACCTTCAAGACCACCGCGATGAACCAGCACGGTGACATCGTGGCCCATTACAAGCGCACCGTGCTGGTGTGGAAGCGCGGCTTCGGCACGCTCGACAAGTAACCCGTCAGACCTCAAGGACGTCAGTCATGACCAGTGCCGCAGCAATTGCTAACCAGATCCGCACGATCGATCCCGACGAGGAACGCGCCTTCATGGACGCGATCGACCGCTGGCTCGAACGTGAGGTCATCCCGGTGGTCAAGCATCACGACCACAACGACCTGTGGCCCGCCGAACTGGTCGCGCAGATGGCCGAAATGGGCCTGTTCGGCGCCACCATCGGGCAGGAATATGGCGGGCTTGGCCTGCCTGCGACGACCTATGCCAAGATCGTCATGCGCATCTCCAGCTACTGGATGGCGATCACTGGTATCTTCAATTCGCACCTGATCATGGCAGCTGCCGTCGAACGGTTCGGCACCGCGCAGCAAAAGGCGAAGTGGTTGCCGAAATTCGCGACGGGCGAAATCCGCGGCGGGCTGGCCCTTACCGAACCCAACGCCGGCACCGATCTCCAGGCGATCCGCACCGTGGCCCGCAAGGACGCCAATGGCGACTACATCCTCAACGGCACCAAGACCTGGATCTCCAATGCCCTGAACGGCCAGTGCTTTGCGCTGCTCGCCAAGACGGACCCGGCGGCCGAGCCGCGCTACAAGGGGATGAGCCTGTT
>JBJTTE010000230.1:0-7285 GCA_046080005.1 Erythrobacter sp. | reverse complement strand
GGCTCCTTCTCACAGATAGGAGCCTCCGGGAAAGCCGGGGCGGTTCAGTCGCTCCAGCGCTTGCATTGTAAGATTTGACGCTTCAATCGAGAGCGTCAGCGGCTGCGTCAACTGGAGCGGATGCTGCTCGGTGTACCCGTTCCCAACCTCGCCAAATGTTCGTCGAAGCCCGGGTGAAGCAGGCACCGAAGTAGGCCCCGCGCCACGATGTTTGGCGGTTTGGTCGGCTGGCTTTCATCTAGCTGGTTACTCAGATCTGGCTTTAGCGTGTACCGCTCTGTCAGGGCTTGAGCCAGCAATTGTCGCTCGGGTTGAGCCGGTCGATCACATGGATTGTGCACCTTCTGAGGTCAGATAAAACGCCCAAGGCGAACGACTGTACGTCGCAAGGAACCCATTATGTGGGAGGAAATGTGGGAGAATGGATCTGAAAATCCATTATTTATCTGGAAAATACGGTACTTAATGAGGTGGTTCGGTGCAAGCCCTGCACCACTTCCTTCGATGTTTCACGTGAAACCCTGCGCAAAGCCCTGCTGAGCGGGGGTCTAACGGCCTTCAAGCGGGGTCTAGAGGGGGTCTAAGCCGGGTCTGGCAGGAGCCCAAGATCGGCCAGAAAAGGCCACCCTGTGGCCTGCCCGGCCGCGATTGCGTTCGACGCAGCCCATCAGTTCTCATCCCCGCGCCACGCGACGGCGGGCTTCGCGCGGCTATCGACCTCCAGCCGGAACACATCGGGGCGCGCGTAGTGACCGGTGACGTCGAAATCATAGCGCGCGCGGGGGATCTCGGCGGGGTCGATGTCGGCGTAGAGGATGGTCTCGCCCGCATAGTCCGGCCCGGCGAGCATCTCGCCCAAGGGCCCGACAATCATGCTGCCGCCGCGCATCAGCACGGTCGCGGGATCATCGCCAAGCGCGCAGTCGTAGTCCGCCGGGTAGTCGCCGCGCCGGATGAACTGGCAGGCTGACAGCACATGGCAGCGCCCTTCGAGCGCGATGTGGCGCATGCTCGCCGCCCAGCCGTCGCGATCATCAGCCGTGGGCGCGCAATAGAGCGTCACCCCCTGCGCATACATCGCCATGCGCAGCATCGGCATGTAGTTTTCCCAGCAGTTCACCGCGCCCACCTGGCCGAGCGCGGTTTCGACCACGGGGAGGGTGGAACCATCGCCAAAGCCCCAGATCAGCCGCTCGGCTCCGGTCGGCATCAGCTTGCGGTGATGCGCGATCGTGCCCTGCGCGCCGTCGATAATCAGCGCGGTGCAATAGAGCGTGGAACCGGCGCGCTCGATAATGCCGATCACGACCACCAGCTGCGCCGCGCTCGCCGCCTCGCGCAGGCTTGCGACCTCCGGCCCCTCGAGCGTCACCGCCTGATCGAAATAGCGGGCATAGTCCGCGCGGCCTGCGGGCGTCCTCAGCCCCACCGGCGTGCCGAAGCTTGCGCCCTTGGGATAGCCGCCGATGAAGGCCTCGGGAAACACCGCGAGGCGCGCGCCGCCCGCCGCTGCCTCGGCGATCAGCGCAGCTGCCTTGGCGGCACTCGCGGCGCTGTCAGCGGGGCAAGCGCTCGCCTGGACGACAGCGGCACGGAACGGTTGGGGGTGAGCAGAGGTCATGGCCAAATCCCTTTCGGTCAGGGCCGGACAGGCGGGGTGGGGGCCATCGCGGGAGCAATCGCATTGTTGGCTTGGTCCGACATGCGCAGGATCACAACCGGCCATCCACCCGCGACACCGCGCGCGGGCATGAATGCGGCGACCTTCTCGCCATGTTCGAGATAGCGCTGGTAGACCGCCGCTTCGCGCGGGAAGCGGTCCTTCTCGGCGATGTAGCGGGAATATTGGCTCAGCACGACATAGTCGCTGCGGCAGGTGCCCAGCAGCGCCGGCTCAACCGTGCCCAGATCAATATTGGTGCGGCCTTTGCGGGAGGCGGTGACCATCGCATTGTCGACCTTGCTGCTGATCAACGCGCGTGCACTCTTGCAGCCCGCTGCGCCGAGCGGGAAGGTGAAGTCGAATTCGCTGTCGACCAGATCGAAGGCGAAGTGTTCGACAAAGATGGTGCTGCCGGGTGCCGCATTCTGGCGCAGCCAGGCCGATGCCATCAGCCGTGTGTCGTTCATCCGCTCACGCCCGTCGGCAAGAGACCCGAGAAGGAGCGGGAGCAGCAGGGCAGCCACTGCCGCCGCCGCAATCGCCGGGCCGAGCGGGCCGGGGCGATAGGTGCGCAGCGCAAGCGCGGCTTGCACGACAGCATGCGCCGTGAGCATCGCCAGCACCGGCACCACGGGCAACACCCAGCGCTCCCAGACAATGTTCTGGCTGCACGCAAGGAGAAAGAGCGCGGCCGCCGGCAGCAGCACGATCATGATCACCTCCTGCTGGCGGCGCACCAACCACAGGCCGATGAGCGCCAGCGCAAGACCAAGCCAGCCAAGCGCGCGGTCCAGCGCATCGCTCGCATACCACCACGCATTCTCGATCAGCCCGCCGCCGGTCGCACCGAGGTGGTGCGGTTGCACCTCAACGCTCAGATTGGCGATCACCAGCTGGAAATCGATCAACAGAAACGGCGAGATCAGCACCATCACTGCGAGCGTGCCTGCTCCGGTCATGAGCGCCAGAGCTGTTGCCTGCGGGCCAGTGATGGAGCCGCTGCGCCTGCGCAGCACCAGCGCGCCAAGCACGGCCAGAAAGCTCAAGGCAAAGGGCCACTTGGTGGTGATCGCCAGCGCTGTACCAACGGCCGCCCCCACAAGCGCACGCTGCTCCCCCGAGCGGGAATAGGCGAGCGCGCTCAGCATGGTTGCCAGCATGAAGGTGGTCGCCATCATGTCGGAGCGGATCAGCTGGGAATAGTGGATGTGAACCGGGCTCAGCGCGAGGATCGCTGCGGTTATCAGCCCGGTCTGGCGATCAAACAGCCGGCTGGCGAGGCGATAGGCCAGCACAATCCCCAGCACCGCGAACAACGCGATGCCGATCCGCTGCGGCAGCACCAGCACGCCGGGATCATTATAGCCCGCGACGATCATGGCATTGAAATCGGTAAAGCGTCCGGTCAGCAATCCCAGCCCCAGCACAGCCGCAGCCACGATCGCGAGCATATACATGGTGGTGGTCGCCGGATGCCCGAACCATTCCGGGTTGAGCTGACCGCCGGTAACCATCCGCACCGCGCCCAGGACGAAGGTCAGCTCGTCAGGGTCGGTAATCGCAGGCAGACCAAAGCTGATCGAATGAAGCCGGATGGCCAAGGCGGCGAGCAGAATGACGGCAAGCGCCCCGCGATACGACGACCAACCTGCGAAGCGACGGGGGGCACGGAACATGCGGGGCCGATAGCGGCACGGTTTGGCGCGCACAACTGCCAAGTCGGTATCCTGTGGTGGATGGCGCACTGGACAGGTGTGCAGCCATCGCATAGCGATGCAGCCAGCCCGCGAGGCGGGATTATGGGTTCAGAACAAAGCGGTTAGAATGGTGTCACAGCTCGCAGCACAGATTGAGGAATCCGCCGCCTGGGTAGCGCAAAACCGGTCGGTTGACAGCTTGCGAGATCGTCTGGCGAGCGGCGGCTGCCAGATCTATGGCGCCGGTGGCTATGGCCAGCAGGTCGCCCGGGCGATGCGTGCGCAGGGCATTGCGGTTCACGCCGTCATCGATCGCAGCGCGCAGCCCGGTCGCAGCATCGAGGGCGTGCCGGTGGTGGCCAAGGACGCGGTCTTGCCTGCCGATGCAGCCGGACAGGTCGCGGTGGTGGCCATCAACAATTTCCAGACCCCGGTGCATGATGTCGTCGCCTGGACCGGCAGCCTGTTTGCCGACACGGTCTATGTTCCCGAATTGCCCGATCTGATCGACCCGGCGCTCGGCAATTACTGGCAAGGCGCGCGTGATCTGGTGGTGCACCATGCCGAGGAAATTCTGCGGCTGCATGATCGCTTGGCGGACGAAACCTCGCGGCAGATTTTCGCTGATCTCGTGACCTTCCGCCAACGCGCCGCGCCGCAGTTTCATCCGGCGGTGGATCGCGACAACCAATACTTCGCGCGCGATCTCCTGCTCGCGAAAGACGAGCTCCACGTCATCGATTGCGGGGCCTGGCCGGGCGACATGATCGGTTCGGCACAGGCAGCCGGGCAGCGGATCGGCCATTGGTACGCCTTCGAACCCGATCCCAAGAACTTCGCCGATCTCGTCAAGGTCGCGCGCGATGCCGGACTGGCCGGGGCCTCGCTGTTTCCGTGCGGCGTGGGCGGCCGGACCGGCATGGTCTCTTTCGCTGCGGGCTCGGCCGATGCCTCGCGCGCGGTCGATGATGCAACTGTCGGGGCGACGTCGGTCCCGATTGTGCGGATCGATGACGTGATCGAGGCACGCCGGATCGACATGATCAAGCTCGATATTGAAGGCTTTGAGGCGCTGGCGCTTGACGGGATGGCGGCCACGCTGGAACGGCATCATCCGCGCCTGTGCATGGCGATCTACCACAAGCCTGCCGATCTATGGGAGCTGCCGCTGCGTATCGCTGACGCCTTTCCCGAAGCCCGCCTGGCGATCCGCCAGCATGGCTACAACGGCTACGACACGGTTCTTTACGCCGATCTGTGAGACCACTCAGGCGGTGGGCGCTGGCGCTGCAGGGAGCGCCGCCCTGTGCGGCAGACGGTTACTCCAGCCGCGCCGCTCGATCTCAAGCCACACGTCGCGGATCGTGGTAGCGGCCAGCGCGATGCCGATAAGAACCAACAGGCCTGGTCGCAGAAAGAAGCCGAGGCCAACCCCGATGTTAATCTGCACCAGCTCTTCCGACAGCCAGCTCTCGCGCCATATCTGGGGCGTAAGGCCGATCACAATCTCGCCAGGCAAGGCAAGCACGTAACAGCAGACCAGCGCTATGGGCAGGGCGATCCCTTTCCATCGCTCCATGAACACGAATAGCATCACCATGATCTGGGTGTAGCCGCCCGCCTCCGAGGAGATGAGCGCGAGGCACATCCCCAGCCCAGCCAGCCGGATCGGCGAGATTGGCTTCGGCCGGATGGAGCATGCAACGAGCGCGATCAGGATCATGCCCTGGCCGACGCGCGTGATGATGGTGATGACCAGCAGCCCGATTTCAGTCACGTCCGATCCGACCACCGACATGATCGGGAAGCTCATGCCGCTCAGCAAGGATGTAAGCGGCTGGTAGGTCACAGAGTAATAGATATCGAGCACCTGCGAGGCGACGAAACCACTCGAGTAGTTGTAGATGTTCTTGTAGATTTCGATCGGTGATCCGGCCCCGTACGCGATGTAGGACAAGAGATAGACGCCGATCGTGGCGATCGCCGCACCTTCTGTCCAACGCCAGCGGCGCTTGATGATCTGCACCGCGAAAGCAGCCACCAGATAGACCTTGAAGTTGATCGCGAGCCCCGCCGCCAGCCAGCGGAGCCGCGCCGACTTCAGCAGCGGAGCGAAGGCCAGCAGCATGCAGGGAAAGGTCAGCAGCAACACATTGCCGCGCTCAAGCGCAAATAGCATCGGCATGCCTAGGCCGAGCGCGATGGTCCGCTGGACTGCGGTGCGGCGGTCGATCTTGTGAAAGGTCAGGAAACACAAAATGATATTGATGACAAAAAAGAACAGGATGGCGGCGATGCCAACCCAGTCGCAATCGCGCGACGGGAGGCCTTCATTGCTGGCATAACAGCTGTCTATCCCTATCAACCGCAGGACAACGAAGGTCAGCGGCGGATAGATCGTTCGCCATGAGTCATAGGCACCCGGATCGCGCGCCCAATAGGCGCTGTTGTACCAATCCATGAAGGTGTCGCCCGGTTCGAAAAAGAACGGCTGCGGTAGATAACCATTCTCGAAAAAGAGAATGCCGACGCGCACTAGCAGCGCCAGAATCGCAATGGCGTAGAACGTCTCCACCCACCATCCGAGGCGTGAGGGCGCGACTATCGGGGCTGGCGTTTGGGTCATGGGCTGGGTGCTCGAAACACCAAATGCCGCAGCACGAAATAGTTGATCACCGAAACCGCCACCGCAGCAGCTATACCTGCCACATAGGGATTGGGCGTCACGCGCGACATCAGATAGAGAGCGCCGAGGCCAAGCAGATAATGCCCGCTATAGGACAAGATGAAGCGCAACTTGGCCGGGGCGCTGCCGCGGAAGACATGGCGCGAATAGGTGAAGTAGTTGAATGCCATGCCCATGACATGTGACAGGGCCTGCGCCGCATACATATTCATGCCGAGCGCAACGAGCACGAGATAGGCGCCGATCCCGAACGCCGTATTCAGAGCTGCTGCCTGATAGAACCGCACCAGCTCGCGGATGCGCTCCCAAGAGGGCACTAGGGCCATTTCAGGGCTCATCTGATGTGAAGTTAACCCGTTCTTTCTCGACCACCAACGGCGTGCGGCGTGTGCGTTCGGCCACCATACGCAGGTTTTCACCGAGCAGGCCGAGGAGGAAAAATAGCAGCGCGAACTCGAACTGCACCACCGCACCAATCAACCAGCCAGCGATCGGACGGTCGACGAGGAAGGCCATCAGCCCGCCAAGCAGCATCATCGCGGACATCAGCATTCCGAACGCGCCAGTATAAAGCGGGACGCGCAGCAGCCTTTTCGAGGAACCCGCGAAGGCCGAGAGCGCAAAGCTGAGCAGCCCAAAAAAGTTATTCTTGGATTCGCCCGCCGCACGGGGCGGACGGGTGTAGCCGATCGTCTTGATCGGAAACCCGGATTCGACCAACATGCCGCGGAATAGCGGATCGGGTTCGGCTAGGTTACGAGCGAAATCGACCACGCGGCGCGAGTAGAGACCAAACCCGGTGGCCTGCGGGATGAGCGCATAGTCACTCAGTTTCGCGCTGAGCCAATATGAGAATGCGCGGATCGTGCGCAGACGAAAGCTTACCTGCTCCTCCGCGCGGACACCCAACACGATATCATAGCCTTCGCGCCAGCCGGCGATGAGTTGCGGGATAAGTTCGGGTGGATCCTGGAAGTCTGCGACCAGACCAATCACCGCGCGTCCGCTGGTCTGGAAAATGGCATGGGTGGGCGAGCGAAGCTGGCCAAAGTTGCGGCTGTTCACGATCAGCTTGACCCGCTGGTCGCGTGCGCAGCACTCACGCAGGATCGCAACAGTACGGTCAGTCGAGGCATTGTCGATGACCACAATCTCGAAGTCGGTTATCCCTGCCTTTTCAAGTTGCTCTGTCGCTGCCGCCACAATTGCCGCGGCGTTTTCTTCCTCGTTGTAGCAAGG
>JBJTTE010000229.1:0-5011 GCA_046080005.1 Erythrobacter sp. | reverse complement strand
CGCCCTCACACTGCCCATGGCGGACAGCCGCCTGCCGTGGTCTACTTCAACGCAATCGAAACCGATCAGCAGGTGCAGGCAGTAGCTTAAATTACCCGGAAAGCTGTCCAAAGATCGCGGAGTAGCTCACTACTCGACGCTGTGCCGCCGACAGAAGAACCTGAAGGTGCAGATCCCTTATCGCCGTGCCGACGGGCCGCTGAACCTGCTGGTGGATAGCACCGGCATCAAGTTCCTCGGCGACGGCGAGTGGCAGGCCCGCAAGCATGGTGTCCAGGGAAGACGCCAATGGCGCAAGGTCCATCTGGCCATGGACACCGCCACATCAGACATCCGCGCGGTCGAGTTCACCCCTAGCCGGGAAGGCGACAGCCCCGTCCTGCCAGACCTGCTGGACCAGATCCCAGACGACGAAGACATCGGCACCGTGACCGCAGATGGTGCCTACGATACACGACGCTGCCACAGCGCCATCATCGCGCGCGGTGGCACGGCGATCATCCCGATCCGCAAGAACGGTCGGCCATGGAAGGAAGACTGCCCAGCTGCCTTGGTGCGCAACGAAACGCTGCGCGCCACGCGTCACTATGGCAGGGCATTCTTGAAGCGGTGGACAGGATACCACGTCCGCAGCCGCGCCGAGGCCAGGATGCGATGCCTGAAGGCCTTCGGCGAGCGCATCGCAGCGAGAGACCCCGACCGCCAGACTGCCGAAATCCACATCCGCGTCGCCCTCATGAACCGCTTCAACGCCCTCGGAACAGCCGAGATCGTCCGCGTGGCCTGAACCTGACGGGGAAAGGGGAAGTCACGCGTCGGGCAGCGGTTCTGCAACAACGCCCCAATCATCTCCGCATACGAACGTCACACCTAGCATTCCTTGGTATGTTTTTTATTGCTGAGGCAAGACATGCCCCTCGTGGGGTGGTATAGGTAAGCCGTAAGGGTGGAGTGTGCGTGCCCACCCGAATCCTGCCGATGCGAGTGACGAATGATTGTTTCGATAAAGACGGCAGTGCGCATCAAGTTGGGTCTGGTCGCGGCCACCACAGTTGTGCTTTCTGGATGCGGGGAATCCTATACTGACTTTCCTGTTGCCCGAGACGAAGCGCAAGCCCGCGCAAACGAAGTTCTGCCCAACGTTAATGTAGTCTTGGTCACTCCTGCCACAATCCCATTCGGCGACGACCGGGCCGAAATCCCAACCTATCCCGCACTACCCTATGTTTCGTGGGAGTATCGTGTTGGCGTAGGTGATGCGTTGAAGGTCGTTTTATGGGAAGAGCCGCAACCTTTGGCGCAACCGGATCAGAAGACGAATGAAGGTTCCCTTTATCGGGTACAGTCGAACGGTTCGTTTTTCTATCCTTTCGTGGGACGGGTTGATGCTGCAGGAAAAACCCCGGAAGAAGTTCGCGCGAACCTGACGGAGAGATTGCAGTCCATTATCCAGAACCCGCAGATCCAAGTGGAGGTCGCGGAGTACCGATCGCAGTCAGTATCGGTAACCGGTGATGTAAGAAACCCGGGAAACATTTTCCTTGGTGACGCTCCTACCCGGGTACTCGACGCAATAAGCGCGGCGGGCGGATTTGCCGAGGAGGGCGATCAACGACAAGTCTTGATTCGCCGAGGCGGAAGGATCTATGGCGCGAATATCCGGAACTTTCTGACATCGGGACAATCTGGCGGCAACGCGATCCTGCTAAGCGGCGACGTTGTCAGCGTCGGCCGAAAGCCTGTTCGCCAAGCCTTTATCTTGGGGAGCTTCGCTGATCCGTTGCCCGTTCCCTTGGGCGACGAGGAGGTCAGTTTGACGCAAGCGATCTCATCGGCAGGCGGGCTCACTGACAGTTCGGCTGACGCACGTGGCGTTTTCGTGTTTCGCGAAACCCCTGGCGGCTTTACCGTTTTTCAGCTTGATGTGTCGAACCCCGCATCCTTGGTATTGGGCACACGGTTCCCACTTCGCAGCCGGGATGTCATTTATGCAACCACAGCACCATTGCATCGCTGGAATAGGGTCGTCTCGGGGATTTTGCCGACGATTTCGGTTGTGACAGCCGCAAACGACATTACCACGAATTGATGCCCATGATTAGCTCTGTACTTGTCGTATGCGTTGGAAACATTTGCCGCTCCCCGGTGGGCGCTGCACTTCTGCAGAAGGCATGCCCCCGCATACGGGTGGGATCCGCAGGTCTGGCCGCGGTGGTCGGTGCCTCAGCAGACCCGGCAATGTCTGATGCCGCTAGCGAAATCGGGATAGATCTTTCTGCCCATGTTGCAACGCAGCTGACCAGACGCCTTGCAACAGCTTATGATCTCCTTTTGGTGATGGAAACCTCGCACCGCGATGAAATCCGCAAGCTCTACCCCGAAGTGACGGGACGAACACTGCTTTTGGGGCAGTGGATTGGGCCTTTGGAGATTTCCGATCCCTATCGGAAGCCTTTGGCTATGCATAGGCAGATCCGTGACGAAATCAGCCGAGCAATCGAGGGTTGGACGAACCATCTCCCGCAATAATGCCCTGCAGTTCCTGTTTTGAGGATGGCGACTAAGTCAATGGAAACGAAGATAAGTAAACTTGCTGGCCTTAGCTTTAGTGTCACCGAACTTCTCGGAATGCTATGGTATGGACGCCGCCTGATCATGATTTGCGCATTAGCCGCAGGAATGGTCGGATTTGTTGTCGGAATGAGTCGACAGCCAATCTACGAAGCTCAGGGCCTCTTGCGAATTGAACCTCGCAGCGGTTCATTGAACCTGCCGCGCGGAATGGAGGACTTGCTTGGTTCCGGCGGAACAGCCGAGGCCTATCGAAGCCTGTCGGAAATGCAGATTCTGCGGTCACGCAGCGTCATGCGTATGGCGGCGGAAAAGGTAGAAACGGACCTGATCGTCAGTCCTCGCCGCCTTCCAGTCATTGGTCTTCTTCCGTTGCGTATGGGGTTGCCATACCCTGATCTGCCTTTCCTACGCCCTTACCAGTGGGGCAATGAGGGTATTGATATCTCGAACTTCAGCGTTCCGGACGATCTGCGCGGTCAGAGTTTCAGACTGACCTCAACGGATGACGGCTTCGTCCTTACAACACCTGACGGTGAGGAATACAGGGGGCGCGTCGGAGTGCCTCTCGAGATTGCTTACTTGGGCGTATCCCTTACGGTCTCGAACCTTTTCGGCCCGATTGGTCGGGAATACGACATTTACCGCATCGCGTATGACGCTGCCGTAACGGGCATGCAAGCAAGATTTGCCGCGGTAGAAACACCTATGAACTCTTCCATCATTCGCATTACCTACAAGGATGTCGAGCCCCGGCGTGCGGAGGATGTACTGGACGCAATCTCGTCAGCCTACTTGGAACAGGACGTCATGCGAAGTGCTCAGGAAGCCATGAACAGCCTAGGCTTCATCGAGCAACAGCTTCCGTTAGCGCGAAAGTCTGTCGACGAGGCACAAGCTGCATTGAATGCATATCGCAACGAGGCGAACTCTCTGGATGTGGATTATGAAACGAAGAGCCTTCTGGAACGGGAGACCCAGCTCGAGAATGAACTTAGCAGTCTTGATCTGAAAGAACTGGACTTGAAGACACGGTACACCGTCACGCACCCACTATACGAGTCTCTCCTCCGGGAGCGAGAAGAACTGCGCGCGCAGTTGTTGGAGGTGCGACAACTTGCACTTCAACTGCCTGATACTCAAAAAGCGATCTACAACATCACGCGGGATCTTGAAGTTGCACAGCAGGTTTATGTCCAGCTACTCAACCGTCAGCAAGAACTGGAAGTCGCAAAGGCTGCAACTGTAGGCACTGTACGGATCATCGATACGGCCCTTGCGCCCAACTACCACATCGAGCCGAAAACCGGCGTGATCATCGGGGCAATGATCGTCATTGGCACCTTGTTTGGTGGAATCTATATTCTTGTCCGGAATGTGATGTCGCGCGGCGTTATCGACACACCGGAACTTGAGCGAATGGGTCTGCAGGTTTACGGGATTATTCCGGTGCTGGACGCTGCTCAAAGGAGTTCAGCCGAGAAGAACGGACTTGCGCTCGGATCGCGTGAGATTGCGGAGTCAATGAAGTCCCTGCGGACCGCTCTTCACTTCGGCCTTTCGACGGCCACGAGCAAAATCGTTGCAATCACCTCCGCGCACCCTTCCGCTGGCAAAAGCTTTTGTTCAAGAAACCTTGCCGCAGCCTACGCTGAAGCGGGACAGAAGGTTTGCTTGGTCGATGCGGATATGCGCAAGGGTGTCCAGGCAAAGTCACTGCGTTTAAGCGCGCGCGGCGGCCTGAGCGAAGTATTGAGCGGCTCACTCTCTGTCGAACAGGCGCTTCAGGTCGGCCCGGTGAACGGGCTCTATGTTCTACACGCCGGCACAGTTCCGCCGAATCCCTCAGAACTGCTAATGGGACCGAGGTTTGGCGCTCTTCTGGAAACGCTTTCTGAGAAAGTTGACCTCATTATCCTCGATGCGCCGCCGGTACTTGCTGTCACGGACCCGTTGATCATTGCGAAACATGCGGACTGCACACTCTTTGTTGCGCGCCATCTCGTTACGCGTGAGCCCGAGATCACGGAGTCCATGCGTCTCTTTGGCTTGAACAACGTAAAGCTGGCGGGTGCCCTACTGAATGCAATCGACCCCAACAAGTCGAAGCAGTACGGTCGATATGGCTACGGAAATCAAGGCTACATATACAACTACGATTACCATGAGTCGTGAGAGCCGTGTCCGACGTCGCCGGATTTGACTGACACAGATACCGGCGCACTGAGCTAGGCCGTGTTGACAAAAGGGATTCACAGGGCGGGCTGATCGTGATTTAGGCTGGTATCTGCGATGGAGACCAACTTGGCACGAGACCTGATGTCGGACGAGGAATGGGCCTTTCACGAGCGCTTCATCCAGGGGTAATCCCCCCCGAAAGTAAGGGGCTGCATAAGTAGAATTTTCTCGCCAAGATGAACGAGGAGATTCTGAATGAAGA
>JBJTTE010000228.1:0-8477 GCA_046080005.1 Erythrobacter sp. | reverse complement strand
GCCACCAGCGGCAGGCTCGCCAAGAGCAAGGGCAGCGCGAGACAATGCACCAGGCACAGCAGCGAGAGGCCGATGCCAAGGCGATGCCATGGCGCTTCGCTCTCGACCTGCGGGGGTGATGTTGCCATAATGAATCTCACTTGAACGATGATATAATGTCTCCTACTTCCGTTCTGGCCGATTACAACACCAAATCACGATGGGTGCTCATATGCTCAATGATGGCGAAAACCGCCTGCCTGTTACCGTTCTTTCGGGCTTCCTCGGCGCGGGCAAGACCACGCTGCTCAACCACATCCTCGCTAACCGCGAAGGCAAGCGGGTGGCGGTCATCGTCAACGACATGAGCGAGGTCAATATCGACGCCGATCTGGTGCGCGGCGGTGAGGCAGCGCTCTCGCGCGCGGAAGAAACGCTGGTCGAAATGACCAATGGCTGCATCTGCTGCACGCTGCGCGATGACCTCCTCAAGGAAGTGCGCAAGCTCGCCGAGGAAGGCCGGTTCGATTATCTCGTGATCGAAAGCACCGGGATTTCGGAGCCGCTACCGGTCGCCGCGACCTTCTCGTTCCGCGACGAATATGACGAGTGCCTCGGCGATGTCGCCCGGCTCGATACGATGGTGACGGTCGTGGACGCGCTCAACCTGCTCGCCGATTATTCGAGCACCGATCTCCTGTCTGCGCGCGGCGAGACCGCAGGCGAAGGCGATGATCGCAGCCTCGTCGGCCTGCTGGTCGAGCAGATCGAATTTGCCGACGTGGTGATCGTCAACAAGGCCTCCGCTGTCAGCCCCGCGAAGCTCGCCACGGTCAAGCAGGTCGTGGCCTCGCTCAATGCCGACGCACGGATTGTCGAAGCCGATTTCGGCAAGGTCGCGCTCGATACCATCCTTGATACCGGGCTCTATGACGAAGAGCAGTCCGAGCAGCACCCGCTGTGGATGAAGGAGCTTTACGAATACGCCAGCCATCGCCCTGAGAGCGAGGAATACGGGGTCGAAAGCTTCGTCTACCGCGCGCGGCGGCCGTTCCACCCGGCAATGTTCTACCGTTTCCTGACCGGCGATGCCCTAGACAAGGTGATCCGCGCCAAGGGCCATTTCTGGCTTGCCACCCGCACCGATTTCCTCGGCGAGCTGGCGGTTGCCGGGCATCAGAAGAGCGTCAGCCGGATGGGCCGCTGGTGGGCTGCCGTGCCCAAGAACCGCTGGCCCGAGGACGGCACCTTTGAAGAATTCGTGATGCGGCACTGGGACATGTGTGGGGCGACCGGCGGCAGGAGCTGGTGTTCATCGGCATCGACCTCGACAAGGCGGCGATCACCAAGGCGCTCGACGCCTGCCTCGTGCCGGGTGACGAATTCACCCCCGAAGCCTGGGAACGGATGAACGATCCCTTCCCTGCGTGGGGCGAAACGCAAACCGTGCTGGAACCCGCCGAGTAATGCCAAGCGGCCGCGATCAAGACGAGGCCTTGCGCGACGCCTGGGACCGGCAGCGGGCGCGCGCCGCTGGCCGGTTCGCGGCACATGGTGCGTCCTTGACGCCCTTTCGTGAGGCGGTGCTCCAGGAAGTGGCCTGTTCGGCGCAGCCGCTCGGTGCCTATGAAATCTCCGCAAGGCTGAGCAAGCATGCGGGCAAGCCGGTCGCCCCCAACAGCGTCTATCGCGTGCTCGAAGTGCTGATGGCCTGCGACGTTGTCCGGCGGGTCGAAAGCCGACACGCCTATTGCCTCGCCCCGCTCGATCAGGGCGCAGGCGGTATCCTCCTGATGTGCGAAGGCTGCGGCACGGTCGAAACGGTCGAAAGCCGCTTGATCGAGAACGCGGTGAACCAACAAATCAGCGCCGCGCACTTCCGCCCGCTGCGAAAGGTCATCGAAGTGACCGGGATGTGCCAGTCTTGCGACGAAGACGGGAAACAGCCCGCGTAGCGGTCAGCTACATCGTTTCGGCAACCATCGCCGCATAATCATCGGCCTCGGCACGCCGGGGGTTGGACCGCCCGGAAATATCGAGGACCGCGTGCTCGATAATGCCCGGCACATGTTCAGAGGTGACGCCCATCGCCGCGAGGCCAGCGGGGAGGCCGATCCGCCCATTCAACTCGGCGACCGCGTCCGCCAAGTCAGCACCCGGCGCCAGCCCCATCGCTTCGCGCAGGCGGGCATATTTCTCCTCGCACCCATCTGCGTTGAAGCGCAGCACCGCAGGCAGGAACAGCGCGTTGAGCGTGCCGTGGTGCGCCCGCAATGCCTCGATCCGGCCGACCGCATGGCTCATCGCATGGACGGACCCCAGCCCCTTGATGAAGGCGAGCGCGCCCTCGGTCGAGGCCATCATCATTTCCCAGCGCGCCTGACGGTCGCTGCCGTCCGAGACCGCTTGTTCAATATTGCGCCAGCCGCGCCGCAGCCCATCGAGCGCCACGCCCTCAGCCGGCGGGTTGACCGCAGGGGTCAGGAAGGCCTCGATGCAATGAGTGATCGCATCCATCCCGGTCGCCGCAGTCATCATCGGCGGCAGGCCCATCGTCAATTCGGGATCGCAGATCGCCACCTTGGGAATGAACATCGGGCTGCCAAAGGCGAGCTTGCGGCCATCTTCGAGAATGATGACGAAACCGATCGACACCTCGCTGCCCGTCCCCGATGTGGTGGGCACCGCAATCAGCGGGGCAATGTCGGTGATCTTGTCGCGCCCGCCGACGAGCGGATCATATTGCGCCAAGGGGCCGCCGCATTTGGCGAGCAAGGCTACCGCCTTCCCAAGGTCCATCGGCGAACCGCCGCCGACACAAATCACCCCGTCGCAGCCTTCGCTCTGGTAGAGATCAAGCGCCGCCAGCACCGCGCGCTCGGTCGGGTTGCCGGGCGTCTGGTCATAGATCGTGACCGGGAGATCGCTTCCGAGCGCTTCCAGTGCCTTGTCAAGCAGTCCCGCTGCACGCACGCCCGGATCGGTCACCACAAGGGGCCGGGTGATGCCGATCCGCTTGGTCTCCGGTCCGAGCTTGGCAAGCGCGCCGAAATTGAAGTGATTGGTGGTCAGATAAGTCAGCAGCGCCAATGGCTCTCTCCCCGTTCGCGCAGGCTTTGATCAGATTTTGGTCGGGTTGGGTAGCCCTGCATAGACTGTCTCGGCATCAAAAGCGGCCTCGGTCTCAAGCTGCCGCAGCGAAATGATCGCATCCTCCGCCAAGGCGTCCCGCTCAACTGCCCTGTAAAAGCACGAATAATAGCCTACGTGGCAGGACCCCGGCCCTTCCAGCGCAACGCGGGCAAGCAGGCAATCCTGATCGTCATCCACGCGCAGCTCGACCAGCCGGTGGATGAAGCCGCTATGCTCGCCCTTGCGCCACAGCGCCTGCCGGGTGCGCGAGAAGTAATGCACCTCGCCCGTGGTCAGCGTCAGCCGCAGCGCTTCAGCCGTCATATTGCCGAGCATCAGCACCTCGCCGGTCGCGTCATCACAGGTTATGACCGGGATCAGCCCGGCGGCATCAAAGCGTGGGGCAAGCTGATTGCCCAGCTCGATCATCTCCACGCTTTCGCGCACCGCGAAACGCAAGGTATCGGGGCTCAGGCTCGTGTCCATGTCGTCGTATCTCCGCTGTCGGCAAGCGTAACGCCGAGCTCGGTAAGTTGGGTCCGGATTGCATCGGCTTGCGACCAATCACGTTGCTGCCGGGCCGCATTACGAGCTGCGACGAGCGCGTCAATGCGCTCGCGCTCTTTAGCGCCGAGCGGCTCAGCCGGAGCCATCTTCGCGCGCTGCTCACGCCACAGATCGGGCGCATTAAGCAGGCCGAGCATCCCGCCCCCTTCGCGCAAGGCGGCCTGCAACGCGCGCCGCCGCGCGGGATCGGTCTCGCGCCGGATCGCGCTCGCAAGCTGCGCCAAAGCGGCGAGCGCGCGCGGGAAGGCGAGATCATCGGCGAGCGCCGCCTCGACCTCTTCAACCGAAGCTGCATCGGGCGTCACGCCCGCCAGATCGCCGGCATCGGCCAGCAGCGCATAGAGCCGGTCGAGCGTGGTGATCGCCCGCTCAGCCGCGCTGACCGACCAGTCAACCGGTTGGCGATAATGAGCCGAGAGCAGGACGAGCCGCAGGGCCTCGCCCGGATAGTCTTCGAGCGCCTCGCGCACAGTCAGCATATTGCCAGCGGACTTGGCCATTTTCTGGCCCTCGACCGTCACCATGCCATTGTGCATCCACATGCCCGCATAGCAGGTGTCGTCATGCGCCGCTGTGCCTTGCGCGATCTCGTTCTCGTGGTGCGGGAAGACGAGGTCAGCGCCGCCGCCGTGAATATCGACCGAATTGCCGAGGTGGGTCTCGATCATTGCCGAGCATTCGATATGCCAACCCGGTCGCCCGCGACCCCAGGGGCTGTCCCAGCCGGGCAGGTCAGGGGTGGAGGGCTTCCACAGCACAAAGTCGGCCGGGTGGCGCTTGAACGGCGCAACCTCGACCCGCGCACCGGCAATCATGTCCTCCAGTGAGCGACCCGATAGACGACCATATTCGGCAAAGGACGGGACATGGAACAGCACATGGCCTTCCGCCTCATAGGCATAGCCGCGTTCGATCAGGCGGGTGACGAAATCGACGATCTCGGGCACGTGCTCGGTGACCTTGGGGGCCAGATCGGGCGAGGCGCAACCGATTGCCGCCATATCCTCGGCATAGGCGGCGGCGAACCGCGTGGTGATCGCGTCGATCGGCACGCCGCTGTCCGCCGCGCGGGCGTTAATCTTGTCGTCGATATCGGTGATGTTGCGGGCATAGGTGACCCGCGCAAAGCGGCGCCGCAGGAGGCGCACGAGCACGTCGAACACCACTGCCGGGCGGGCATTGCCGATATGCGCAAAGTCATAGACCGTCGGCCCGCAGACATAGATCGTCACGTGCGACGGGTCTGCGGGACGGAAGCTTTGCCGCTCACCGCCGAGTGTGTTCTGAAAAACCAGATCTTCCATTGATCCCATATTGCCTTGACTAAAAGGTTTCCCACCTATCCTTGAGGCGAGGGAACAAACCACCGTATCGGAGCTTTTCGCTTTGTTAACTTATAACAAGACGTCAAGCGGCCTTGTCGCTATATAGGAACCATGTCGATGAATGCACCCGGAATCATTTCGCCCGCCCGCACCCGCACTCGCGAGGAGGCGGAAGAGGCGGTCCGTTGCCTGATTGAATGGGCCGGTGACGACCCGAACCGCGAAGGCCTGCTCGGCACGCCTGACCGCGTGGTGCGCTCCTACGAGGAGTTCTTCGGCGGCTACAACGAAGACCCCAAGCTGATGCTTGAGACCACCTTTGAGGAAACCAACCACTACGATGAAATCGTGATGCTGCGCGACATCCGGCTCGAATCGCATTGCGAGCACCACATGGTGCCGATCATCGGCAAGGCGCATATTGCTTACCTGCCCGCCGGGCGCGTGGTCGGCATCTCCAAGCTCGCCCGCGTGGTCGAAACCTATGCCAAGCGGCTGCAGATCCAGGAAACCCTCACCGGCCAGATAGCCGATGCGATCAATGATGCGCTGCAACCGCGCGGCGTGGCGGTGGTGATCCAGGCAGCGCACCAGTGCATGACAACGCGCGGCATCAAGAAGCCGGGTGTGCAGATGACCACCAGCCGGATGCTCGGCGAGTTCCGCGATAATCCCGTCACCCGCAGCGAATTCCTGCAACTGCTCGCGATGCCGGGCTGATATCAGCTTTCTCGAAAATGGATGGCCAGTCTGAGCACGCTCGGGCTGGCCATTTTGTTTGCGGCGGGCGGGCGCGCGGCTGTCATCCAGCAGCGCGGCTGTGCCGTTCATCCGAGGTTATCGACGCTTGGTCGATTGTCTCGCCCCTTGACGCCTGACTCGCTCAATCACGCATCGCCTGACCCGCGCCGCGCGCGCGCCCGCGCGGACTCATATAGATGACCATCATGCTCCGAAAGGTATCCTCCTCATGCGCAGCCTTATCCTTGCAGCGACCAGCGCTATCGCGCTTGCGGCACCAGCCGTGATGCTCGCGGCCCCTGCCCCCGCGCTCGCCGAGACCGCTCCGGCAAGCACCCGCGCCAATCCGCTGCTCGGCGACTGGATCACCGATCCGCAGGGCGTGCCGCCCTATGACCAGATCAAGCCGGGCGATTACGAGCCAGCGCTCGCCGAAGCGCTCACCGAAGCGCGTCAGGAAATCAGCGCGCTGACCCGCGTGCGCAGCGCGCCGATCTTTGAAAACACCATCGAAGCGCTGGAGCGTGCCGGCCTTCGCTATCAGGCGATCTCGGCGGCGTTCTTCAATGTCGCTGGGGCTGATGCGACACCCGAGATTCAGGCGGCCGAAGAAAAGATCGTCCCGATGCTGACCGCTTTCAACAACGAGATGATGCTCGATCCCGCGCTGTTCTCGCGGGTCGACAAGGTCTATGAGGCCCGCGCCGACCGGACCTTTACTCCCGAACAGTTGCGCCTGCTGGAAGAGACTCACCGCCGCTTCGTGCGCGCAGGCGCAGCACTCGCACCCGAACAGCGCGCCCGCGTGGCGGCGATCAACGCCGAAATGGCCGATCTCGGCGTCGCTTTCGGCCAGAAGCTGCTCGCCGACCAGAAGGCCAGCAGCGTCATCCTGAGCGAGGCCGAGATGGCCGGGATCCCCGCCGGAGCCAAGGCCGCCGCCGCCAAGGCCGCCGAGGCTGCAGGCCAGCAAGGCTACCTCATCACCGCCACCCGATCGGCGGTCGAGCCGTTCCTCACCGCTGCCTCGGATCGCGGCGCGCGCGAGAAGGTGTTCAAGGCCTTCAGCAACCGCGGCGCCAATGCCAATGACAACAACACCTCGGCGATCATCCGCCGGATGCTCGAACTGCGGATCGAGCGCGCCGGGCTGATGGGGGCCAAGAGCCATGCCGACTTCGTGCTCGAAGATTCGATGGCCAAGACCCCGGATGCGGCGATGGACCTGTTGATGCAGATCTACACCCCCGCGCTCGCCCGCGCGCAGGAGGAAGAGGCTGCGCTCCAGACCCTCGCGGCTGCCGATGGCATCACCGATATGGCGGCGTGGGACTGGCGCTACTATGCCGATAAGGAGCGCGCCCGCCGCTACAATCTCGATGAGAGCGAATTGAAGCAATACTTCCCGCTCGACGGGATGGTCTCCGCGCTGATGGAAACCACCGAGCGGCTCTACGGCATCAAGTTTGTCGGACGCCCCGATCTTCCCCCTTACGCCCCCGGCGTGAAGGCCTGGGAAATCCGCGAGGCGGATGGCACTGTCATCGGCCTGTTCTTCGGAGACTGGTTCGCCCGGCCCACCAAGCGCCCCGGTGCCTGGATGAACTCGCTGCGCGATCAGAGCGCGCTGCTCGGTTACAAGGCGGTGGTCGTCAACAATTGCAACTACACCCCGCCTGCCCCCGGCGAGCGCGCCGAGATCAGCCTCGATGATGCCGAGACGCTGTTCCATGAATTCGGCCACGCGCTCCACGGTCTGTTCAGCCAGGTCAACTATCCAAGCCTGTCAGGCACGGCGGTGACGCGCGATTTCGTCGAGTTCCCCTCGCAAATCCACGAGCACTGGATCAGCGAGCCGGCGATCCTGCGCGAACATGCGCGTAATGCCGCAGGCGAGCCGATCCCCGAGGCAATGCTCGCCTCGCTGCTTGAGGCACGCACCTTCAATCAGGGCTTTGTCACGGTGCAGCAGATCTCCTCGGCGATCCTCGACATGGAGCTGCACCGGATGACGCAGGTGCCTGCCGGGTT
Organism: Erythrobacter sp.; assembly: GCA_046080005.1. Classification (GTDB taxonomy): domain Bacteria; phylum Pseudomonadota; class Alphaproteobacteria; order Sphingomonadales; family Sphingomonadaceae; genus Erythrobacter. The sequence goes on along the minus strand of JBJTTE010000228.1, from coordinate 702 downwards.
CGATGCCGTGGCATGGGAGAAAGAGCGGCTGACCGCGCTGGGCGTGCCGACAGCGGTCGGGATGCGTCACCGCCTCCCGCACTTCAGCCACATCTTCGACGGCGGCTATTCGGCGGGCTATTACGCCTATAGCTGGGCCGAGGCGATGGATGCTGACGGGTTTGAGGCCTTCAAGGAGAGCGGCGACCTGTTCGATCCGACGCTGGCCGCCAAGCTGCGCCGCGAAGTCCTCTCCACCGGCAACACCCGCGATCCGGCAGAAAGCTACATTGCCTTCCGTGGACGCTTGCCCAATGCCGGTGCTTTGCTCAAAAATCGCGGGCTGAAGTAATCGCGGCAAGAGTCGCTAGAGCGGTTTGCGATCTGGCTGCGCCAAATCGGCCGCTCTAGGTTATTGCTTTACAGCATTTTCCGAACCGTCAGGTGATTCCACCTGACTGGAAAACGCTCTAAACAACCAAAAAAGTGGGCGCCCCGTTGCCGGAGCGCCCTTCCTGTTTCGGTCGTTTGAGCTGCCTTAGAACTCGAACAGAGCCTCGATGCCGATGTTCCGGCCGCGCATCAGCGGCGAGAAGGTACCTGCCGTCGGGTTCGGCGCGAACGGACGCCGCACCCCGGTAGAGTTCGGCCCGCCGAACGGAACCTGCGTGTCGCCGCCTTCCTGGACCTGATCGAAAAGGTTGCGCCCGTACAGCGACAGGG
>JBJTTE010000227.1:0-13610 GCA_046080005.1 Erythrobacter sp. | reverse complement strand
GTGCGCCCGGCGCGGATCGGCGGGCGCGAACAGTTCGAAACCTGGGTGCGGATCAGGATCGATTATTCCGTGCGGCGCGCCAAACCCTAACCCCGCAAATGCTCGCGCACGACGGCAATAAAGTCCGGCCCCCAGGTCTCGAGCTTCTTCGCCCCCACCCCGGCAATCGTGCCGAGCTCGGCAAGTGTCTCGGGGCATTGGTGCGCCATGTCACGCAGCACAGAATCATGGAAAATCACGTAGGCGGGAATGCCATTGGCGGCGGCAAGCTGTTTGCGCTTGGCACGCAGTGCCTCGAACAGCGGATTGCCGAGCGGGTTCGGCGCGGCCTGTCCGCCACCACGCCCACGCCCACGCTCACGCCGGGGACGGCCTTCGCGCACGGGCGGTTCGGCGATCATCACCCCGACCTCGCCCTTCAGGACGGGACGCGCCCCGGGCCCAAGCATGAACCCGCCATGCTCGGTCGCTGCTAGCATGCCCTTGGCTACCAGCGTGCGCCCGACTGACCGCAGCAGTCGCGCTTCTTCGGCAGGAACGATCCCGAAAACCGAAAGCCTGTCATGGCCGCGCGCCGCAATGCGCTCGTCGGTCTGACCGGTGAGCACCTTTTCAAGATAGCCGACGCCGAAGCTCTGCCCCGTCCGGTACACCGCCGAGAGCAGCTTGCGCGCAAGTTCGCTTGCCTCCACCAAGCGCGGCGGATCAAGGCAGCGGTCGCAATTGCCGCAAAAGGGATCAGGCGTTTCGCCAAAATGCCGCAACAATGCAGCGCGGCGGCAATCGGGTGTCTCCACCAGCGCCGCGAGTGCATTAAGCCGGGCTTGTTCTGCTGCCTGCCGCTCGGGTTCGACCTCGCTGAGCCATTGCCTGGCGCGGGCAAAGTCGCTCGCGCCCCAGAACAGATGCGCTTCAGCCGGATCGCCGTCACGGCCCGCGCGGCCCGTCTCCTGATAATAGGCCTCGATCGACTTGGGCAGTCCGGCATGGATCACGAAGCGCACATCGGGCTTGTCGATGCCCATGCCGAAAGCGATGGTGGCGACCATCACCATGCTCTCCGAGGCAACGAAATCGGCTTGCACCCGGGCGCGGCGCTCGGGATCGAGCCCTGCATGATAGAATGCTGCCTCCCGGCCCGAACGCGCGATCTGTGCGGCGAGGTCCTCGGCCTGCTTGCGGCTGGGGGCGTAGACAATCCCTGCACCTTCCAGCCGCACGAGCAGGGCCGTGATCTGGCGCGGACCGTTGTCGCGCGGCGTGATCACGTAGCGGATGTTGGGCCGGTCGAAACCGGCGATAATCAGACCCTCATCCGGGATGCCCAATTGGCGCAAGATGTCCACTCGCGTCGCCGGATCGGCAGTGGCGGTTAAGGCGAGGCGCGGGACTTGCGCGAAGCGATCGAGGATTGGCTTGAGGCTGCGATAATCGGGGCGGAAATCGTGCCCCCATTCGGAGACGCAATGCGCTTCGTCGATGGCGAACAATGCGACGGGCGCGCGTTCGAGCAGGCTTTGGAAGCCGGGGGTCGAGGCTCGTTCAGGGGCCACATAAAGAAGATCGAGCTCCCCTGACCGAAATGCCTCCGCAGTCGCGGCGTTGTCGCTGTCCGCTGAGGTCATGGAAGCCGCACGAATCCCCGCCGCGCGCGCCGAGCGGATCTGGTCATGCATCAGCGCGATCAGCGGCGAGATGACAATGGCGGTCCCTCGGCGAGCCAGGGCAGGGATCTGGTAGCACAGGCTTTTGCCCGCCACCGTTGGCATTAGCGCCAGCGTATGCGCGCCGGCCATGACGCGGGAGATCACCGCCTCCTGCTGCCCACGAAAAGCGGGATAGCCGAAGGTGTGGTGGAGGATTTCGTGAATATCGGGGGTGGCGATACGATCCATGCCCCTGCGCTTAGACCAAGCTGACGCAGGCGCGCATCCGGCCGCGCGCGTCTATCGACCGATTATTGAAAAGTGATCAGCGCGCAGCAGCAGTTTTTGCAGCTTCGATATCGACCACGTCGCCCTTGCCCAAAACGCCACCAGGGGTCGCTATGCTGCCATCAGCGCGCTTGCCGAGATCGGCAGGGCGAACCAGCCGCAAGTCCTGATGGCCGAGAATCCGGCCATCATGCGCGAGGATCGAGACGGGGCCAATCGGCAGACGGTCGCATTCATCGACCAACACCGGGTCCTCGACCACGGCGCCGCTGCCATATTTCTGGCCCCACTGGCGCAGCGCCAGCATCGCCGGGAGCAGGTCGAAACCTTTTTCAGTCAGGCGATACTCGATTTTGCGGCGATCGTCGGCGCAAGGCTCACGCTTCAGGATGCCGTGTTCGACCAGCTTGGCCAGGCGGTTGGAGAGGATGGTGCGGGCTATGCCCAGCTCGCTCAGAAACTCCTCGAAGTGCTTGAGACCATTGAAACTCGCGCGCAGGATCATGAACGACCAGCGTTCTCCCATTACCTCGAGCGCCTGCGGAAGTCCGCATTCGATCAGTTCGCGCAGTGGTTCTCTCAACTCACCCATGGATCGTTTCCCTTGCCCTTCCGGGGTCACCTGTAACCGATTTTTTCGCGGCTCACAAAAAAATTTCAGTTTTCAGATGCAACTTACAACCTAATGGCATAGGTAGCGAATAGCAACTGGTTTCGAATCGATATGTTGCGTTGCAAAATACGGTGACTGAGACCACGGGCCGCGGCCCTTAAGACATAACAGGCAAAGGATAGTCCGATGACCAACACCCTCTCCCTTCCCCGCAGCAGCAAGCTCGCGATCTTCGCCTCGGCGCTGCTCTACACTGGCCTCAGCTTTGGCGTTGCTACCAGCAGCGCTCCGGTCGAGGCGGCTAGCACCCCCTACTACAGCGCGACGCTGGCCGCTCCTGCGAGCGAAGCACGCGTTGTGGCTGGCGGCGTTGCTTGGAGCTGCGACGGCACCACCTGTGTCGCTGGCAAGGCGAGCGCACGTCCGCTGCGCGTCTGCCGCGGCCTCAACCACAAGTTCGGCGAAGTCGCGAGCTTCAAGGTGCTCGGAAACCCGATCGAAGACGCTGAACTGGCCAAGTGCAACGGCTGATCGCCGTCTGCCACATAGGTCCCCCTCTGTCCGGGCATCCCCCCTCTCCAACCGGACAGATCTCCACTGCCCCCGGCGCCCGCTGACCCCACAGCGCGCGGCCGGGGGTTCAGTTTTTCAGGCTCGCTCCGAGCCTGGCACGTTAGTCTCTCTCACAGAAATCCTGATCGGACCAACTGCGCCTCAAGACTGGCAGCGTCGGTGAACAGGTGCGCGTCCCATCCGCGCGCGCGGGCAGCTTCGATATTTGCAGGATTATCGTCGGTGAAGAACAGCGCTTGCCCACTTCGGCCGCTCCGCGCCTCGGTGATTTCATAGATACGCGGATCAGGCTTGACGACCTTCTCAACCCCCGAGACGATGATGTCCTCGAACAGATCGAAGATTGGCTGGGTTGGCCGAAAGGCGGCGAAGAACTCATCGCCGAAATTGGTCAGGCAGAACAATGGCACACCAGCTGCGGCAAGACGGTGGGCAAGCGGATGAACGCCCGGGATGGGCGGACCGATGGTCTCGTTGAAGCGCGTCCGATAGGCCTGGAGGTGGCTCGTATAGTGTGGGAACAAGGCGATCTGTTGAGGCAGGGTCTCGTCAAGCGACCGGCCTAAGTCATGCTGGAAATGCCATTCCTCGGTCACGACGTTCGCAAGAAACCAGTCCAGCTCTTCAGAATCGGCGATCAGTTTTTCGAAAAGCGCGCTGAGCTGCCAGTCGAAGAGCACCCGCCCGACATCGAACACGACCGCACGCTCATTGGCGGCTTTCCGCAGCATGTCCCCCAAAAAGCTGCGGCCCGCACTCCAAATGGGAGGCGGGCCGCCGATCACCTAAGCCGCCGGGTCGCCGACGAGCGAGCCGAATTAGCCTTGGCGCGCTTTGAAGCGACGGTCGGTTTTGTTGATTACGTACGTGCGGCCGCGACGACGGATCACGCGGTTGTCGCGGTGGCGACCCTTCAGCGACTTGAGGCTGTTGACGATCTTCATGGCGCTTTTTCCAAAAGAGAAGCGCGCCGGATAGGGTCCGACGCGCGGAAATTGATGGGTGCCGTTAGCGGCAAGCCTGCCCATCGTCAATGCGAACCTAACCCCTCTAGCCGCGCAAATCGCTCAATTTGCGCTCCCAGGCGAGGGCATGAGCGATGATCCTGTCAAGATCGGCGTGCTCAGGCTCCCAGCCGAGGGTCGCTTTGAGCCGCGCCGGGTTTGAAATCAGCGAATCGGGATCGCCCGCGCGGCGGCCTTCAATCCGGCGATCAAGCTTGCGGTTCGTCACGCGGTCAACTGCGTCCAACACCTCGGTGACCGAGAAGCCGCGGCCATAGCCGCAGTTCATGGTCAGCGAGCGTCGGGGCTCGGCGATCAATGCCTCCAGCGTCAGCACATGCGCCGCCGCCAGATCGCTGACATGGATGTAATCGCGCACTCCCGTCCCGTCCGGCGTGGCGTAGTCTGTGCCGAACACGCTGACCGAATCGCGCTTACCAAGCGATGCCTCGATGGCGACCTTGATGAGGTGCGTGGCACCAGCAGTCGATTGCCCGCTTCTGGCTTGTGGATCCGCACCGGCAACGTTGAAATAGCGCAGCACACCGTAATTCAGTGGATGCGCTGCAGCCACGTCGCTCAGCATCTGCTCCGTCATCAACTTCGAGAAGCCATAGGGATTGATTGGCTGTTGCGGCGTATCCTCGTCCACTGCCGCTACAGCGGGAATGCCATAGGTTGCCGCGGTCGAAGAGAAGATGAAATGCGGCACCTCCGCTGCAACCGCTGCTTCAATCAGCGCGCGGCTTTTGGCGGTGTTGTTGTGATAATATTTGAGCGGATTGGCGACACTTTCGGGCACCACGATCGAGCCTGCAAAGTGCATGATTGCTTTGGTTTGCTGCTCCGCAAATATGTGCGCCAGCAGTGCGGCGTCCGCAATGTCGCCTTCATAGAGCGGCACGCCCTGAGGGACCGCAAAGCGGAACCCGGTGGTCAGGTTATCAATCACTGCCACCGGCCAGCCCGCGTCACGTAGAGCCAGTACCGCATGGCTACCGATATAGCCTGCCCCTCCGGTCACGAGCACGGCAGGTTTGTTGCTTGAGGTCATTTCCGCTTCACTACCACATAATAGGCTTAGAAAAACTGAACCGCACTCAGACACATCGCGGTCTGTCCACGTTAATCTGCGCAGGGTATAGCAGCAATATCATTGAAGGATCATTCGCCATGCCTCGCTTCCTGATGCTCGCGCCTGTTGCTGTGGCTGCTCTCGCACTGTCAGCCTGCGCCACCCGCCCCTATACCGGCCCGGTTGAAGTGACGCGCTTTGTCGCGCCCAATCCTGACGGTCTCGGTCAGGGGCCAATCGTGGTCTACTTCCCAGACGAGGTTTCCAACGCCAATGCCAAGGCCGCGATTAGAGCGGCGGTGGAGAGCGAATTGCGGGCGCTTGGCTATACCGTGGTGGCGCAGGAAGGACGCGGCATTCAGGTCGCCGCCGTACGCACGACCCGTCAGGCAGTACCCGCACAAGTCGGCAATCAGCGCGGCGGCGTGAATGTCGGCGTGGGCGGCGGCGTTGGCGGCGGGTTTGGTGGTGGAGGCTTCGGCGGGGTCGGGGTTGGCATTGATCTCGGCAGTCTGGGCGGCGGGCGCGAAGGACCTTCTGCCAACACCGAACTGTCGGTCCGCATTACCAATGACGCCACCGCCACCCTATGGGAAGGCCGTGCGCAATTGGCGACCGGCGTGAAGTCACCCTATTCCGAGGTCAATACCAGCGCTCGCACGCTTGCTGCCGGGTTGTTCCGCAACTTCCCTGGTGGCAATGGCGAAACCGTGACGATCAACGTCAAGAAGCTGCAAGGAAGCAAATGACCACCCGCCAAGAACAGATGATCTTCATTGATGCCGGGTTCGACAGCGGCAATATTGATGTGCTGGGAATTGAGGGTGCCACCGCGCGCCTCGCGATCCGGCGCGACAATGCGTCAGACTTTTTTCAGTGGTTCCACTTTCGGGTGAGCGCGTCTGCGGACGAGGAGGTCGTGCTCAAGCTGACCGGGCTCAACGCCAGCGCCTATCCGGGCGGCTGGCCAGACTATAACGCCTGCGTGTCCGAAGACCGCGCCTATTGGACACGCGCCGCCTCCAGCTACGACAAGGAGGAGGAGGGCGGAACGCTGACGATACGTTACCTTCCGGCAACCGATGTGTTTTCGGTCGCCTATTTCGCGCCCTTCTCGATGGAGCGGCACCATGACCTCATCGCGGAAGCCGCATCGAGCGAAGGGGTAGACTATGTGCGGCTAGGCACCACGCTTGACGGGCAACCGATCGACTGCCTCGAACTGGGCGAAGGACGCAAGCAGGTTTGGCTCTATGGCCGCCAGCATCCTGGTGAAACGCAGGCCGAATGGTGGATGGAAGGCGTCCTCGAATGCTTGACCGATCCGGCTGACCCGGTCGCGCGCGCTCTCAGAGCCAAGTGCAGGTTCCACATTGTTCCCAACTGCAACCCCGATGGGTCGCGGCGCGGTCATCTCAGAACCAATGCGGTTGGCACCAATCTCAACCGCGAATGGGCCGAGCCGACGCCCGAACGCTCGCCCGAAATCCTCGCTATCCGCAACCGCATGGACGCAACCGGCGTCGACTTCGCGATGGATGTGCATGCGGACGAGGCGATCCCGGCGGTGTTTCTCGCCGGGTTTGAAGGCATCCCATCGTGGAAGGAGGAGCAGGGCGAAGGTTTCTATCGCTATCAGCGCATCCTCGACCGCCGTACCCCCGACTTCCAGACCAAGCTCGGCTACCCCAAGGCTCCGGCAGGCCGTGCGAACCTCACCATGAGCACTAACCAGCTCGCCGAACGCTTCGGCGCGGTCTCAATGACGCTTGAGATGCCCTATAAAGATCTCGCCGATTTTCCCGAGCCTGAGCAGGGCTGGTCGCCCGAACGCTGCAAGCTGCTGGGCCTCGAGTGTCTGGCGGCGCTGGTAGAGTGGCTTGAGGAGCACGGCGGATAGCGCGACTTGCTCCCCAGTTTGCTCGCGATCTGCTATTTGGTCGGCACAGGCAACGGAGAGAGACAATGACGCAACCTAGGCACGTGATCGCTCGCCGCCAGTTGGTCGCAGGGATCGGCATAATGTCGCTCTCGATCGTGCTCTCGCCTGTCGCCAATGCGGGGCAGATGGGCGGAATGCAGCGTGGCAAGAAGGCCGCTGGCGGTGGACTCTCGGCTCTCCTCGGCAGAGCAACGGATGGAGCACTCGACAAACTGTCGCAGCCCGGCGCGTTCTTCGCAGACAAGGATGTTCGGATCGGTCTGCCTATCGTTGGCAATGTTGGCGGGCTGCTGGGAACAGTTATCGGTGCCGGTAGCCAGCTCGGCTTGCTCGACGGTTTGACACGGGGCATCAACGATGCCGCTGGCGTTGCCGCCGGTGAAGCCAAGCCGATCTTTCGCGACGCGATCAGTAATCTGTCATTCAAGGATGCGCCGGCTATCATCCGTCAAGATGATGGTGCCACACAATATCTGCGCCAATCATCCAATGACCGCCTCCAAACAAGGCTTCGACCGCTGGTCGACGGGGCCTTGGAAAGGGCGGGGATTTTCCGCGAATTCGACAATCTGTCGCAAAAACATGCCGTCATCCGCGAGACGGGCCTGAACCGCGAGAAGATCAGCCAGTCCGTGACCGATCAGGGCCTCAAGGGTATCTTCAACTATATCGGCCGGGAGGAACGCGCATTCCGGGCAAACCCGGTTGGCGGGCTGGGCAACTTGCTGGGCAAATAGGTCAATATCGGCGATGTCTCGATCAGCGTGATGAGCCAGACATCGTTCTAGCGCTGCTCCAGATGTCCCGGCCCGAACGCGTGGGGGAGGAGCGCCGAGAGCGTTACGCGGCGAACATCGTCTTTGCTGACACATAGCACCAGCGGGTCGGTGTCGCCCAATGCGGCGACCTCATTCAGCACCTGACGGCAGCGTCCGCATGGCGTGATGGGCTCGCGGTCGGCCTTGAGGCCCACGACCGCCACCGCCACCAATCCCCCGCGCCGCCCCTCGCTCATTGCTTTCGACACCGCGACCGTCTCGGCGCAAAGCGACAGGCCATAGCTGGCATTCTCGATATTGCAGCCGGTGATCACCGCGCCATCGTCGAACAGCAACGCTGCCCCCACCGGATAGTCCGAATAGGGCGCATAGGCGTTTTCAGCTGCAGCGAAAGCTGCCGTGATCAGCGCTTGTTCCTGAGCGCCATCGAGAGTCACTTCTGCACCACCACCCATTCGATCGGCTCCGCGCTGGCCTCGGTAGCACGCGCGCTATTAGCGCTCCATAGCAGCCAGGGGCGGCCAGCGTAATCCGGCCGCGCCCGATCACGCGCCAGCCACAGGTCGCGTGCCAGTGTGTTTGCGGTCTTGTGACGCTCCTGAAACGCGGGCGACAGACGCAGGATCACCGGCTTTCCCGCATGCAGTTCGATCTGGTTGATCAGCGTCATCAATTCAGTCTCGACTGCAGCATCGCTGACCTTGGGATCGCAGGCGCTCGCTATAACGTCGAGGCTGATGGCAGGGGGCAAAAGACGCGAATCGCGCGGCACCATCTGCGCATAGATCCCGCTTTGCACATCCGCCCCGGCGCAAGGGTCGAACATAAGCACCGCGCCGACTTGAAGCCCTGCCTTGCGCGCGGCCGTGAAGCGATCGGCAAAACCACCGGGCGCATCTGCCCTCGGCCCAGGGACCAGCGGGAGATAGACGAACTGTGCGCCGATGGCCCGCAATGTCTCGAAGCGCACCTCGGCCCCGCTGGCTGGCACCAACGCACCCTGCTCGGGATAGAGCGCAGGATCAGGGTGCCATTCGCGCATACCCCACCACAGCCAGGCGGCAAAGGCGAGCCCGACAAGTACCAGCAGCGCGGCGAGACGCCATAACCAGCGTCGGGCCGGATTGCGGCGCCGCGCCTTGCCCCCTTTTGCCATGCCCCGTCAGCCCTTGATGTGCAGCACGCAGATCAATGTGAACAACCGCCTCGCCGTCGCAAAGTCTGTATCGACCTTGCCTTCGAGCCGCTCCAGCAGAAGTTCGGCAGCGTCGTTATGGATGCCCCGACGGGCCATATCGATCGTTTCGATCTCAGCCGGGGTCGCCTTGCGGATCGCCTGATAATAGCTGTCGCAGATCGCGAAATACTCGCGGATCGGGCGGCGAAAGCGGGCCATGCCGATAAGCAGCGTTTCGAGAAGCGATTCGGCTGTGTCGCGGATGTCCATCACCAACCGCCCATCGGTGACCGAGAGATGGAGATTATAGGGCCCGCTGCTGCCCCGCTCGGCGCTGCACACCGGCTTGAAAGTGTTTTCCTCGATCAGATCATAGATCGCGACGCGGCGTTCCTGCTCAACATCGGCATTCCGCCACAGGATTGTCGCCTCATCGAGGGTAACCACAGCAATGCGCTGCGCGCCCGCAGCACCGGGGGCAGGTGAAATCGGCAGGGAATCGGACGGCGTATCGGCCATGGTTTCCTGCTTTCGCAGATCGGAGGGCGACACTTCAAGCACTTCGGCGCGATCTCCCCACTATCCACAGCATCGCGGTCCAGAATTCGCGGCTGTGGGCCTTGCGCAAAACGGGCATACTCACGCATCTGGTGGCCATGGCTGAACCTGAAAAAGTTACCCCGATCAAACCGCAAGGTCCCGACAACGATGCGATGATTCGGCGGTTGCCTGCCAATCTCGAGGCCGAGGCGGCCTTCCTCGGCGCCGTGCTGATCGACAACCGAGTGATCGAGGAATTGCAGGTGCCAATCCGGCCCGAGCACTTCTTCGAGGCTCTGCACGCGCGAATCTATGATCGCGTGCTAGCCCTCTTGGAGCGCAATGCCACTGCTTCGCCAGTGACCCTGCGACCTTTCTTCGAAGCGGACGAGGCGCTGAAGGAGCTGGGCGGCACGGCGTACCTCGCGCAGCTCACCGCCAGCGGCGCGGGCCTGTTGGTGCCGCGCGAGCTGGCTCAACAAATCTATGACCTTGCGCTGCTGCGCGAGCTGGTGAGCGTGGGACGGGGCCTTGTCGAAGGCGCACTCGACACCTCCGAAGACACATCGCCGATGGAGCGCATCGCGCAGGCCGAAGCCGATCTCTTCAAGGGCGCCGAGGGCGCGGCGACAGGGCGCGAGGCGGCGACTTTCCGGGAAGCCGCGATGCAGGCGATCCGCATGGCCGAGGCTGCGATGAACTCCGGCGGCGGCCTGTCGGGCAAGACTACTGGCCTTGCCACCATCGACCGGAAAACCTCGGGCCTTCACAATTCCGACCTTGTGATCCTCGCCGGACGCCCGAGCATGGGCAAGACCTCGCTCGCCACCAATATCGCCTTCAACTGCGCCGAGGCCCATCTCAACTGGCAGCGCGAGGGCGGAGAATTTAACTACGGTGCGCCGGTCGCGTTTTTCAGCCTTGAAATGAGCGCCGACCAGCTCGCCACCCGTATCCTCGCCGAACAGGCCGAGATCTCGTCTGAAACCCTGCGCAGCGGTAAACTCAGCCGCGAGGATTTCCAGAAGCTCTCCTATGCAAGCCAGCGGCTTGCCGAACTGCCACTCTATATCGACGATACTCCGGCGCTGACGATCGCCGCCCTGCGCACCCGCGCGCGGCGGATGAAGCGGCGGCATGAGGTCGGCCTGATCATCGTCGACTACCTCCAACTGCTGCAGGGATCAGGCCGGGCAAACGACAACCGCGTCAACGAGATTTCCGAGATCAGCCGCGGTCTAAAGACGCTCGCCAAGGAGTTGCAGGTCCCGGTCATCGCCCTCTCGCAGCTCTCCCGTGCGGTCGAAAGCCGCGAGGACAAGCGCCCGCAGCTGTCCGACCTTCGGGAGTCAGGCTCCATTGAGCAGGACGCGGACATGGTCTGGTTCATCTACCGCGGCGACTATTATCACCTGTTGCTCAAGCCGGACGGACCGGGACCCGATGGTTTCCCGAGCGTTGATGCGCAGCAGAAATATGAGGTCTGGGAAGAGAAGTTTCAGGAAATCGTCGGACGAGCTTCGCTCATCGTCGCCAAACAGCGCCACGGTTCAACCGGCAATGTCCCGCTCCATTTCCAGAGCGACATCACCAAGTTCACCTCCCCCAACTTCAAGGACTATTCGGACTATGGTTACGAATAGTCCTCATTCGGCAGGCGTGATGGCGATGGTGACGGGCAGGATATCAAACCCAATCCCTGTGATGGTGTAGCGCCCGCGCCCCCGGGCATCGCGGCCCCACCATCCGGCGCTCGCTGGGGTGACACGGAACCGATACGTCAGCCCTTCAGAACCCGCAAAGGAATGGCGCTCCACCTGCATGACCCCGCCTTCGAGCAGCGCCTCTCCCACCACCGCCGCAAGGCGCTGATCACCATAGGCCATGCCGCCGCCCGCTGGCAGGGCCGCTTCTTCTGCCGCGTGAGGTGTGACGGGCTGGCGGGCGGATGCCGGCGTGACGTGCCACGCGGCCAGATCAATGGTGTCACCCGCTCCAGCGAGGCCCAGCGACAGGCCGGTGATCCGCGTTCGCGTGCCAATGGTGCGGTGCGCCGCGCGGGCATCGAGCAAGGTCACATATCCGCTTCCCGCGACCCGCGCTGTGCCGCTGTCAGGCTTTACGATCAGCGCGGTATCCTCGTCGATCCCCAGTCCGAGGCTCCCCGGCTGGCCCGGCTCGGAGAGTGCCACCGCCAGTCGCCCGAGCCGGGCGCGCTCGCCAAAATGCTGGTCGATCAGCGCCGCTTCGAAGAAACCCAGTCCAGCGCCCAACTGGAGCGCGTCACCGCCGCTCTTGACCAGCGGCGGCCCGAGACTGGAGCCTTGGGTCATCATCGTGCGGCTCATGATCGCTGCTCCGGCCGAAGTGCCGCCCACTACCGCACCTCCCGCGAGCCGGCGGCGGATCGCGGCGAGCATCGGCGTATCGCCCCCGTCGGGCTCGCGCAGCACGGCGGTGATCCGCTGCTGGTCGCCGCCAACGAACCAGATCGCGCCGGCCCGCGCAACCTTGGCGATCTCGTCAGGGTCATCGGCATTGCCGCGCCATGTGCTCTCGTCGACATCGGGGGTCGCGGGATCGTCGAGCAGCGCAAGGTGCACCATGATGATGTCCTCGCGCCGAGCCCCATGGCGCTCAAACGCGCTCGCTACAGCACGCATGGAGCCTCGCGCGCTTTCGGACGCTGCCGGGATTATTGCGATGCCGGGCGCATCGGCAGGGCGCGCTTCAAGCAGAGCTGTGTAGACCTCGGCATTGGCCGGGTCGAGCCCGCCGCCAACGATGACCAATGTGCCCGTGTCAGCATATGCTTCGCCCACTGGCGTGAGCAATGCCATGCCTGCCGCAAACCAATATGCGCGCACCATGTTCCACTCCACACCTAGGCTTTGAACGCAAATCAAGCCTATGCAGCCCTTTCGCACCATACAAGAGGATAGGGCGGTATAGCTCTGATTGGCTATCTCGCAGGAATCCTGCGTCCCCTTGTCGCCCTGGCTTGGACTAAGAGGCTAAACTGAGGATTGGCAGAGGACTGTCTCTCTCAGGCCTGCGACGGAGCCGGTCCGATTTTCTTATCCTATTGCGAGCAACACACGCCTGATGCCAGATCTTGGTCAGCTCTTTGTGGACATTCTGCCGTTTATCGCCATCGGCTTTACGGCGCAGATGATCGACGGGGCGCTGGGCATGGCCTTCGGCGTCACCACGCAGACCCTGCTGGTGAGCGCGATGGGCGTGCCCCCGGCGAGCGCATCAGCAAGCGTCCATCTGGTTGAACTCTTTACCACCGGAGCATCGGGCATAAGCCATGCGTGGCGACGCAATGTCGATTGGGGCCTTTTCAGGCGGCTCGTGCCATTCGGGGTGCTGGGCGGCGTGACAGGGGCCTATGTGCTCTCGAATATCAATGCCGCGGCAGCGCGGCCCTTTGTGATGCTCTATCTCACAGGGATCGGCTTCTATCTGCTCTGGCGTGCGATCCGCATGGCGCGACCGAAGTTCGAGGACCCCAGGTTCATCAGCCCGCTGGCGCTTATCGGCGGGTTCCTTGATGCGTCGGGCGGAGGCGGGTGGGGGCCGGTCGTGACCAGCAACCTGCTGATCCAGGGCGGCGATCCGCGAAAGGTGATTGGCACGGTCAACACCTCCGAATTCCTGCTGACTCTCTCGATCTCATTGACCTTTCTTCTGACCCTTGGTCCGGCAGCCTTTACGCTGACTACCGGCGGACTGATCATTGGCGGGGTGATTGCCGCACCTTTCGGCGCGATCCTCGCCAGCCGGGTGCGCCCGCGCGTGCTGCTCTTTGCGGTCGCCGTGGTGCTGATCGCCACAAGCGTGTACAGCACCTCCAAGGCATGGCCGTTGATCTAGGGTCGGGACTCAATTGGCCCACCAGATGATGGCGGCGACGATGAGTACGGCTGAGAGGAAAATGTCTGCGCGCTTGTCGTAGCGTGTGTGGATG
>JBJTTE010000226.1:0-8053 GCA_046080005.1 Erythrobacter sp. | reverse complement strand
TGGATCAACCGAAACCGGCGCCTCGCCAAGGACGTCGAAGCCACCCTCAAATCCGCCGCAGCCTTCCTCTACGCCGCCGCCGCCATGCTCATGATCCGCCGATTGGCACGCTCTGAATGACTTTCGAAACCGACTCTCAGCGACTTCCGAAGCCTAGCCACAACATCGGGCCTTAGATGCTTCACATTGCCTTCCAGCCAGTTTACGATGCCGCGTTCTGTCACCTCTTTAAGGAGCCATAGTTGCATCTTTTGAACTTGGTTCAGCTCAAAATAGTATTGAGCAGCGTGGAAGATGACTGGATAGAAAAACAATCGCGCCTGTTGTTTACCAGCGAAGTTTTTTAAACTGACCTTACGACTGACATCCCGGCCACGCGCTTTTTGGCGGTTCCGGGACGCAGTCTTATACATCAGCCCGCCTTGCCGACGTAGGCCTGCTCGTAGACATCGACGATGATGCGTGTGCCGCTGCCGATATGCGGCGGGACCATGATGCGCACGCCGTTATCGAGGATCGCGGGCTTGTAGCTTGACGAGGCGGTCTGCCCCTTCACCACGGCGTCCGCTTCAACAATCGTGGCTTCGACCTGCGCGGGCAGCTCGACCGAGATCGGCTTTTCGTCCCACAATTCGAGCTCGACCTGCATCCCGTCCTGCAGGAAGGGGCGTGCATCGCCGAGTAGATCGCCGGGGAGCTGGATCTGTTCGTAGGTGTCGTTATCCATGAAGACGAGGTCATCGCCCTCGGCATAAAGGAACTGGAAGTCCTTGGTGTCGAGCCGCACGCGTTCGACGGTGTCGGCGCTGCGGAAGCGCACGTTGGTCTTGCGGCCGTCCTGCAGGTTCTTCATTTCGACCTGCATATAGGCTCCGCCCTTGCCCGGCTGGGTGTGCTGGATCTTGGCAACTTTCCAGATGCCGCCTTCATACTCAAGGATATTGCCGGGGCGAATATCAACGCCGCTGATCTTCATGGGGCTTTGGGCCTTTATACGTGGTGGAAAGAGCGAGGAGAGCGCGGCCCGCAAGGCGCAGCGCCCAAAATGATGCGCGCCCATAGCCGAGCGGGTTGCCCCAAGCAAGCACAGCCAAGCAGGGCCCAGCACACGGGCAAGGGGAGGCAAGCACGGGCCATGCGCACCTGACCCTGCGCGAAAGGCTTGGCTTGGACCGGATCGGGCTGATATGGGCGGGGCCGCGATGAACACACGCTATGTCTTTTTGCTGTTCGTCAGCGCCGCTGGTGCTGCTGCTGCGTTGATGGCGGACCGGGCGCATAGCCAGGACCCAAGCGGCGCGCCAGCGGACGCAGCCGCGCGGCCTTACAACGCCAAGCCAGTCGGCGGGATGCTCGGCGTCATCCGCCACGGCATCTGGCAATGCGCGCTGCCGGGCGATGCAGGCGGTGAGGCCTTTATCGATTTGCCCGAAGAGGGGTTCCGGATCGGCACCTCGTCGAGCTATCGCAGCCCGGCGGGCACCGGCATCTACCTGCTGCGCGGCACCGAGCTGGTGTTCACCCGCGGCCCCAAGAAAGACCAGCATTTCCGCGTGCTGGGCGTGAATACGCTGCAGAAGCTGAATGCCGACGGGAGCCTGAGCAAACTGATCTGCACTCGGGTGGGCGGGATGCGCTGAAGGGCTTGGTGCTGACCCGCACTGCGGGCGGCGTCCGCTAACGGTTCTGTCGGGCCAAAGCCTCAAAGACCTGAAGCGCTTCTTAGCGCCAGAGCACACCGGGCAGAGGGCGACAATCAACCCAAAATCGACATTGCGCCCCTCCTGCTGCTCGCGTATGGGCCGCCCATCAACGCGAGACGTTCCGAGGTCCAGATGAACAAGGCTGCACAGACCGCATAGCGGTGCCCATCCGCCGAGCACGGCCGCATTGCGCCCGTCCGGCTGCCTCCATCTGACTGACCGAGTTTCCCATGCTGTTCGATCTCGCGCGCGCCCATCGCGGACGCCTCATCATTGCGTATCTGCTCACTGCCAGCGGCATGGCCGCAGGCTTGCTCTATCCGCTGGCCACCGGGCTAGCGATCAACGGTGTGCTCTCTGGCGCCTATAGTGCCGTGCTATGGCTGGTTGGTTGTCACGGGGCTCAGATGGTCCTGACGGTGCTTTCCAAACGCTATGACACGCGCGCCTTCACGCGGATCTACGGGGCATTGGCGACGAAGATCGTCGGGTAGTCGCGGGCGGATGGGCTGGACGCAGCCCGTGTCGCCGCACGCGCTTCGCTGTCGCGTGAATATACCGACTTTCTTGAGCAGGATGTGCCGCGGATCATCTATTCGGCCATCGCGCTCACCGTTTCGCTCTCGGCGCTGGTCTTTCTCGAACCCGTGCTGGCGCTTGCCTGTCTGGCTCTGGGCGTCCCGCTCCTGCTGGTGGGCCAGTGGCTTGGGCGAAAGTCCCGGATCTTGAACAAGGGGCTCAACAACCGTCTGGAGAACGAAGTCAGCCTCTTGGCCGATGGCAGCGAGCAGCGAGTGCGGCGTCACTTCCAGGCCTTGGCCGGCTGGCGGATCAAGCTGTCCGATGCCGAAGCCACCGCCTTTGGCCTGATGGAAGTGCTCGTGATCGTGCTGTTTGTGGTCGCACTCTGGCAGGTAGGGACCGCCGAGACGAAGCCGCTGGCAGGCGACGTCTTTGCGATTTTCTCCTATCTGTGGCGCTATGTCGATTGTCTCGACCAGGTGCCGGTGCTGATCCAGAAATTGGCCAAACTGAGGGACCTGGATGAGAGGCTTGCGTCCGGGCGTGAATAGGCGGTGAGGCTAGCGGCGATCGGTTAGGTCCGCCGCTCCTACCCCCGCATTACCTTCGCAAAGGCCTCAATCGCCGCGACCTCGTCTCCGCCCCAGACGGCGAGGCTGACGGCGAGAAAATCCGCCCCCGCCTCGACCAGCGGCTTGCAGTTCTCCGGGGTGATCCCGCCAATCGCCACGCAAGGGATTTCGAACAGCTGCGCCCACCACTCGAGCAGCTCGGGCGCGGGGCGCTCTGCGTCGCCCCCCCTATCCTTAACAACGTCCTTAGTGGTCGAGGAAAAGAAGGCCCCGAAGGCAACATAATCCGCCCCGGCCTCGCCCGCTTCCATCGCGAGGTGCTTGCTCGCGTGGCAGGTGACCCCGATCTGCGCCTCACGCCCCAGTTCCGCCCGTGCATCCTTGGGTGAGCCGTCGTCCTGCCCAAGATGCACGCCGTCCGCCTTCAGGCGCTTGGCGAGCGCCACCGAATCGTTGACGATGAACGCCACATCATGCGCTGCGCAGATCGCCTGGAGCGGCTCGGCGAGCGCGGCGGCCGCGTGCTGGTCAACCTCTTTCACCCGGAACTGAAAGGCGGTCACAAGATCGCCATGCCGCCGCGCCCCGGCCGCAAGCGCGCGTTCGAGCCGCTGGGGGAAGTCCCCCCCGACATCGAGCGGGGAGATAAGGTAAAGCTGGGTCTGGGTCATGCCACGCGCCTTAGCCCATCCTGCGGCAATGTCAGCCTGCAACCGCCAGCCACCCCATCGTCACGGAAAGGCGAGGTAGATCCACACCGGCGCATAGACCGGGCGGCCCTGGGCATCGCGCGGGGTCACCGCGTCGACCACGGGCGCGCCGTGCGGCGGAGAGGCGCTTGGCCCGATCGGGTTGGGATTGGGCTGCAGGGCGGTGGTCAATTGACGGGCATTGCCAAACGGCGGCGAAGCCCCATCGACGCTGGTGAGCGGGCCGAAGGCGCCGAGGCCAATCACCTCCCATCCGCGCGCCGCAGTCGCGATCCGGACCAGCGGATCGTCAACATGGATGAAGCCATATTGCCGCGCGGGCGGCGTGACATTGGGGAGCGAGAGCCACGGCGCGGCGGTGCCGGGCGCGACCCCGCTATCACCAGGTGCCGCGAACATCACGGTGCGATCAAGCGTGAGCAGCTTGGCAAAGAACGCCGCGTGCCCGCCGCCCTGCGAATGGCCCGCGACCGTGATCCGCGACCAATCCGGTTGGCCGCCGGTCAAAAACTGCCCCCAGCCCTCTGCCGGAAAGTTGCGATCGAGAAACTGGATCAGAACGGTGAGACGGGTGATGATCGAATTGGCCGCGTTGACGGCCGCCAGCGGACCGGTGTCCTCGCCGGTGATGATTTCGCGCCGCACCCGGCCCGCGCAATCGGGATCAGTGGATTGGCCGCACAGCCGCTCGACCGCCTCGTCATTGGGATAGGTCAGGCCGAGCGCGTGATAGCCCCGCCCTGCCCCGGTGCGGACGATGTCGCGATAGACCGCGGGCGTCGCGCCAGTGCCGGGCAGCATCACGAACAGCCGGCCTTTGGGGGCGACTTGCGGATCGGGGTTGATGACGAAATGCGCCGCGAGATTGGTGGTGATCGCGCTGCTGGTGTCAGCCGGGAGGATATTGCGCTCGACCGAGGCAGGGCGAGGTGTGGGTGTCGGCGTCGGCGTCGGCGTGGGACTGGGCGGAGGAAAGGAGGTCGGCGGAGGGGCGCCATCACCCCCACCGCACGCGGCCAGCGCGAGACAGCACGCGAGGGTCAGGCAGCGCACGGCAGCGGATCGGGACATGGGCAATACCCTAGCAGGTGTTAGAGGCCTTTAGGCCTCTAACGTGGCGGAGCGCAAAACCCTTCGCTGGCGCGCTTGCCCCCGACGGCGATAAGCGGGCCTAGGTGCTCGCGCTGGCGATCTGGTTGATCGCCTTGCCGAGCACGGCGTTGAATTCCGCATCGCTCAGCTGCTTGCGCAGGTCTTGCAGCAGGCCCCGGCTGAAGCTCGCGATCATGCCGGGATTGTGGGCAAGGCGCGCGCAGGCATCATCGGTCGAGAAGCCACCCGAGAGCGCGACCACCCGCAGCACCTTGGGATGGCCGATCAGCGGCGCGTAGAGACCGGCTTTGGCCGGGATCGAGAGCTTGAGCATCACCTGCTGGCCCTCGGGCAGCGCGTCGAGTGCTTTGAGGAGCTCGGCGAGCAGGATCTCCTCGCCCTCCGCGCGGTCAGCGGCGGTGATGTCATATTCGGGCTCGATGATCGGCATCAGGCCCGCAGCGATGATGTCAGCCCCTACAGCGAACTGCTGGGCGACGATGGCGGCGATCCCGGCGGGGTTGGCCGATTTGATCACCGAGCGCATCTTGGTTCCGAACATGCCCGCCGCGACCGACTTTTCGAGCAGCGCGGCAAGCTTGCCCATCGGCTTCATCAACTGGACGCCATCGGCCTCATCGGCGAGGCCCTCGTCGACCTTGATGAAGGGCACAATCCCGCGCGCCTTGAGCGCGTCGCCAGTGGACTTGCCGTCAACCTCGCCGTCCATCGTCTTTTCGAACAGGATCGCGCCGATCACCTTGCCGCTGCCAAAGCATGGCGCGGTAATGACCCGCGCGCGCATCGCGTGAATCTGCGCGAACATGGCATTATCGCCTGACCATTCGCTGTCTTCAACCCCGTATCCGCGCAGCGCCTTGGGGGTTGAGCCACCCGACTGGTCGAGCGCGGCGATGAACCCCTGTCCGGTCGCGATACGGGTCGTCATGTCGAGGGTATTCATCCGAGCGTTCTCCCTTGGCGCTTGCGATGCGCGTGTGTCTGCGCGCGGGATTAGCCAGCCTTCCGCCATGCTGCAACCGCGAAGGCCTGCTTGTTTATATCAGGGACGCGGTAGGCGGCGAATGATACCGGTGAAGCTTAAGACCGGGTTACCATCGCTCCGGATGAGCCCGCGCACGAAGATGGTCTTGCCGCCCCCGCGCGTCACCTCGCCGCTGGCCTGAACCAGCGCGCCTTCGCGCACCGGGCCAAGAAAATCACCCGCCAGGTTGAGCGTGACCGCGTGATCCCCGTTCAATGCGTCGGTCGCGATCGCAAACAACGAGAAATCCGCGAAGGTCATCAGGCAACCGCCGTGGAGAAAGCCGCCACCGTTCATGTGCCGGGCTTCGGTGCGAAAGGCGCTGGTGTATGAACCATCCTCCTCGCGCCGGTAGAAGAACGGGCCCGAACGGGTCTCGAACGGATCGCCATCCCAGAACCGCCATCCGGCAAATTCGCCCTCGTCCTTGACCGAAAGGGTGCCATAGCTTGTTTCGACTGCTTCGCTCATGATCACTTCCACAATTGCAGGCGGCTGATGGCCGCGGCGATGCCATCATCAGGGTCAAGCCGCGCCAGCGAGCGTTGGGCAAGCTTCCACCGGCCCATCGCCGGCTTACGCCACAAATCGGTCACCAGAAAGCCGCCTGACCAAAGCTTCGGCCCGAACGCCAGTTCGAACTCAGCCCCGGCGACCAACCATGCCGCCTTGCCACTCACGCGCACGATCACCTCGCGGAAGGTGAAGCGGGTGCAGGCAAAGCCGCGCTCCATCGCGGTCAGAAAACTGGGGCGATCAAGCAGTTGCGGCGGGGTGCTGCCGATCATCATCTTGCAGTCGCGCTCCAGCAGCTTCTTCATCGCCTTGCTGTCGCCCGCCACCCAGGCGCGCATGGCGGTGAGCGCCAGTGCCTCGATTTCGGCTTCGCTGGTGGCCATTTCAAGCTTCGAGCGCGGCCACGCCGGGCAGCACGCGGCCCTCCATCCACTCGAGGAAGGCGCCGCCAGCGGTTGAAATATAGGTGAAATCCTCGGTCACACCAGCATGGGCGAGCGCCGCGACCGTATCGCCGCCGCCCGCAACGCTGATCAGCGATCCTTCGAGGCTCAAGGCCGCTGCCGTGCGTGCAAGCGCGACGGTGGCTGCGTCGAACGGCTCGGTTTCAAAAGCGCCGAGCGGCCCGTTCCAGACGAGCGTACGGCAGGTCTTGAGCACGTCAGCCAAAGCCTCGACTGCCTGCGGCCCGAGATCGAGGATCATCTCGTCACCCGCCACTTCGTGGACATTGGCGATGCGCAAGGATGCCGGATGGGCCGCGAATTCCTGCGCAACCACAACGTCATAGGGAAGATGCACGGTGCAGCCCGCCGCATCCGCCTGCTCCATGATCCGCGTCACGGTCGATGCAAGATCGTGCTCGCACAGGCTCTTGCCGACATTCACCCCGCGCGCGGCAAGGAAGGTATTGGCCATGCCCCCGCCGATGATGAGATGCTGGACCTTGCCGACAAGGTTTTCTAGCACGGCCAGCTTGGTCGATACCTTGGCCCCGCCGACCACGGCAACGACCGGAGCCTCGGGATTGCCGAGCGCGGCGTCCAGGGCCTTCAGTTCGGCCTCCATCGAACGGCCCGCATAGGCCGGCAGGATATGCGCAAGGCCCTCGGTGGTGGCATGGGCGCGGTGAGCGGCCGAGAAGGCATCGTTGACGTAGAGCGTGCCGTGGGCGGCGATCGCCTTGGCCAGTTCGGGATCGTTCTTTTCCTCACCCGGCCAGAAGCGGGTGTTATCGAGCAAGCCGATGTCGCCCGGGCGCAGGATGCTCTCCACCGCTTGCGCCACCACCGGCCCGGCGATTTCGGGGATGAACATGATCTCCTTGCCGGTCACCGCCTCGACATCGCCGATCACCATGCTGGTCGACAGCGTGGAGGAACGCGCGCCTCCGGGGCGTCCGAAATGCGCCAGCAGCAGCACCTTGGCCCCGCGCCCGGCGAGTTCGAGGATGGTCGGCTTCACCGCCTCAACCCGCGTCACGTCGGTCGCCGAGCCGTCCTTCATGGGAAGGTTCAGGTCGACGCGGACGAGCGCGACTTCGCCGGTGAGGTCGGCGGAGAGATCATCGAGGGTTTTGAACTTGGGCATTCTAGTCTTGATCCTTACCTGACAGCCGAGCTTCGAGACGCCCTTGAATCTCAAGACGATCGTCCTCAAACCTGAAGCCCGCCACATCTAGCGCGTCCTTCAGAACGCTATATGCCACCTCAAATTCGTTGTTTTCGATGAAATCCCGAACGTCATCGAACTTCTGGGCATCAATAACCGATGCGGAGGCCTCAAGAAGGAGGTTCAAATCGCGCTTGTGCTCCTCCCATGACCTTCGCAAGCGGAAGGAGCGGAACACTACAGCAGTCCCGCCACCACCCCGGCGGTGTCGATCATGCGGTT
>JBJTTE010000225.1:0-3055 GCA_046080005.1 Erythrobacter sp. | reverse complement strand
AGTCACGATCCGCCCGATTGCCGGAACCCGCCCGCGTGGGGCCACGCGCGAAGACGACCTCGCCAATGAGGCGAGCCTGCTCGCCGACACGAAGGAACGCGCCGAGCATCTGATGCTGCTCGATCTCGGGCGCAATGATGTCGGCCGGGTGGCAGCGGCGGGGAGCGTCACCGTGACGGACAGCTTCACCATCGAACGCTACAGCCACGTGATGCACATCGTCAGCAATGTCGTGGGGCAATTGGCAGGCGACAAGGATGCGCTCGACGCACTGTTTGCGGGCTTTCCCGCTGGCACGGTCTCGGGCGCGCCGAAGATCAGGGCCAGCGAGATCATCGCGGAATTGGAACCGGAAACCCGCGGGGCCTATGCCGGGGGCGTCGGCTATTTCGCGCCCGATGGCAGCCTTGATTCGTGCATCGTTCTCCGCACGGCGGTGGTCAAGGACGGGGTGATGCATGTGCAAGCGGGTGCGGGGATCGTCGCCGATAGCGAGCCCGATTACGAGCTTGCTGAATGCCGCGCCAAGGCTGGCGCTCTGATTGCCGCTGCGCGCGAGGCAGTGCGGGTGGCAAGCGAGCCGGGATACGGACAATGATGCGTGTGTTTGCCCTTGCCTCCGCGCTGCTTCTGGCTGCCTGTTCGGACGCGCCTGCCGGGGAACCGCTCGTCTCGGTCAATCTCGATGGATCGGCGCGCGAGGAAACGCCGGCACCCACGCCCGAACCCACCGCCACCGCAAGCGGGCCTTCGGCCTGTCAGAGCGTGACGTTCGACAATGTCCCGCTTACCCACTGCATCGCCGATCCCGCGCAGCACCGCATCGCGATGGCGAACCTTGGCGCGGACAAGCAGCCCTTTGGCTCGCTCGGGGCGTTTGCGGCGAGCGTCGATCCGGCAACCATCGCCTTTGCGATGAATGGCGGGATGTATGGCAGTGACCTCAAGCCGATCGGCTACTACGTCCAGAGCGGCAACCGCCTCAAGGAATTGAACCGGGGCGAAGGCGAGGGCAATTTCTACATGAAGCCCAACGGGGTATTCTTCGGCGATGGCGGTAGCGGATGGCGGGTGCTGGGGAGCAACACCTTCTTCAACAGCGTCGCGGACCGCCCGCAGTTCGGCACGCAGTCGGGCCCGCTGCTGCTGGTCGACGGCAAGCTTCACCCCGAAATCCAGGATGATGGCCCCTCCAAGGCGATCCGCAACGGCGTTGCCGTCGACGCGGCGGGCAAGGCGCATTTCGTTATCTCCGACGCGCCGGTAAGCTTTGGCGTGCTCGCGCGCTTCTTCCGCGACACACTCAAGGTCAGCAATGCTCTCTATCTCGACGGGCAGGTGTCGAGCTTGTGGGACCCTGCGACCGGACGGCAGGACAAGGGGCGGGTCGGCCCAATTATCGTCGTGACGAAGCGGCAGGAGACACCCGCGCCATGATCCTCGTGATCGACAATTACGACAGCTTCACCTTCAACCTCGTCCATTATCTGATGGAGCTGGGAGCTGAGGTGCGGGTCGAGCGCAATGATGCGCTGAGCGCTGGCGACGCGCTGCGGACCAATGCCGCCGGGTTCCTGATCTCGCCCGGCCCCTGCACGCCCAACGAGGCAGGGATCAGCCTTGATCTGGTCGCGGCCTGCGCCGATGCGGGCGAGCCGCTGATGGGCGTGTGCCTCGGCCATCAGGCGATTGGCCAGCACTTCGGCGGGACAGTGCAGCGCGGGGGGCTGATGCACGGCAAGACCTCGCCAGTTACGCATGACGGTAGCGGGGTGTTTGCAGGCCTGCCCTCCCCCTTCATTGCCACGCGCTATCACAGCCTTGAGGTGGTGAACGTGCCGCCCGTGCTGATCGCCAATGCCCATGCCGAAACCCCCGGCGCGGATCATCCGAGTGTCATGGGCTTCCGCCACGCGGACCTGCCGATCCACTCGGTGCAGTTCCACCCGGAGAGCATCGCCACCGAACACGGCCACGCCTTGCTGGCCAATTTCGTCCGTCTGTGCGGGCTGGAGCCGGTTCTTCCTGCCAGGCTGAGCGCATGAGCGCGCTGCCTGATATTGCCCTCCCCTTGACCGAGACCGAGGCCGAGGCCGCCTTCGGCACCTTGCTTGATGGCGCACCTTCCGAAGCCGAGATCGAACGCTTCCTGATTGACCTCTCGGCGCGCGGCGAAACCGCCGACGAGATCGCCGGGGCAGCGCGAGCCTTGCGCGCGCGGCTGATCCCGATTGCCGCCCCCAAAGGCGCCATCGATGTCTGCGGCACCGGGGGCGACGGGCACCACACCCTCAATGTCTCGACCGCCGTCAGCCTCGTCGTCGCGGCCTGCGGCGTGCCGGTCGCCAAGCATGGCAACCGCGCGGCCAGCTCCAAGGCCGGGGCCGCCGATACGCTCGAAGCACTCGGGCTCGATATGGACGCAGCGGGGCGGACGGCGGAACAGACCCTTGCCGAAATCGGCATCTGCTTCCTCTTTGCGAGGAACCACCACCCCGCGATGGCGCGCATCCAGCCCATCCGCGTGCGGACCGGCCAGCGCACGATCTTCAACCTGATGGGGCCTTTGTCCAACCCCGCGCGGGTCGAAAGCCAGCTGATCGGGATCGCCCGCCCGGCCTATGTGCCGATCTATGCCGGAGCGCTGGCGCGGCTCGGCACCGGGCGCTCGCTGATCGTCTCGGGCGACGAGGGCCTCGACGAGTTGAGCCTTGCGGGCGGCAACGAGGTCGCGGTGGTAACAGGACACAGCTTCACCATGGAGCGGGTCGATGCCAGCGCAGCGGGCCTGCCCCACGCGCCGATTGAGGCGATCGCGGGGATGATGCCCGGCACAATGCGGCTGCGCTCATGGCGCTGCTGATGGGTGCGCCCGGGCCTTACCGCGACGCCGTGCTGTTCAACGCAGCCGGCGCGCTGCAGGTGGCCGGACGTGGCAGCGACTGGCGTGAGCGCGCCGCGATGGCCGCCGAAGCGCTCGATTCGGGCAAGGCCAAGGCGCTGCTCGACCATTGGATCGCGCTCGCCAGGTAGCCCCGTTCGCCCTGAGCTTGTC
>JBJTTE010000224.1:0-3589 GCA_046080005.1 Erythrobacter sp. | reverse complement strand
GTTGAAGGGCCTGCCGACGGCAAACGGCAGCAGAAACTGGTCAAGCGTCGCGCCCGTCAGATCACGCACCGTGGTTGCGCCAGTGACCGGCAGATAGAGGTAAGGGCTAGGCCCGACTCCGTAATAGCCCAGCGTGTTGGCAAAGCCATTGCGGCGATAGGTCACAATCTTGCGTTTGCCCGCCACATCGAACAGCCCCCCTACGCCTACAGTCGAATTGATCGCCAGTCGCCCAAGGCTGCCGAACGCCTTGCCGACCTTACCCTGCAACAGGAAATTCAGGGCATTGCTTGGCTCGCCGAGGTTGCGCACCACATTGCCGAGCCCGTCGCGCAGCGGTTCGGGCAGGCCGTCACGATAGGCATAGGCGACCGGCTCAATCACCGCCTGATCGACCGCCTGGGTGATGCGATAGCTCTCCTCGTTGACGCGCTCCATCGGATCGCTCTTGGGCGGCCCGATCTGGCCTTGGACCACGATCTCGCCCTCGGGCGGCTTCGCCTGCTTGGGATCAGGCGCGTGCGCGGGTGCGTCCTGAACTGCGGCAAGGCTCCACGCGATGGGCACGACATCGGGCACCGGCGACGCAGGCAGGGGTGCCGGGGCGGCCGCCGCCAAGGCGGCGCCCAGCAGCGGCGGCGTTGTCACAAGCAAGGCAAAGCCGGGCATGCGTCTCCTTTTCCAGTGCCTCTCACACCGCTGCGCCCGGTCGGAGCCGCGCGCCATTCTTGCCCTTTAGCCATGCGGCCTATACGCAAGCTTAATCATCCCTCGCAAAGGCGCAGGTTCCTGCCATGTCCCTGATCCAGATTGCCAAGGAAGGCCCCGTCACGATCCTCACGCTCGACCGGGCGGAGAGTATGAACCCCTTGGGCGCACCGGGCGATGGCGACGAGTTTGTGAGGGTCGCCAATGCGATCAACCGCGACATGGCATGCCGCGTGGTAATCCTGACCGGGGCGGGCCGCGCCTTCAGCGCAGGCGGTGACGTCAAGGCGATGCGCGACAAGACCGGCACCTTCGGTGGCACAACCCCTGCGATTTCCGACGGGTATCGTGACAATATCCACATGATGCTGCGCGCGCTCTACGGCCTGCGCGTGCCGGTGATCGCGGCGGTCAATGGTGCGGCGATCGGCCTCGGGTGCGATGTCGCCTGCCTTGCGGATATCCGCATCGCTTCGGAGGCCGCGAAGTTCGGCGTCACCTTCCTCAAATTGGGGATTATTCCCGGCGATGGCGGCACCTGGATCCTTCCCCGCGTAATCGGGATGAGCCGCGCGGCGGAGCTGTTCTACACCGGCGACGTGATCGACGCTGCGACGGCGAAGGACTGGGGCCTGGTCAGCCGCGTCGTCCCGGCGGATGCCCTAATGGATGAAGCGCGCGCGCTGGCGGCCAAGATTGCGTTGCTCCCGCCCCATGCGCTGCGCCACACCAAGAACCTGCTCCGGCAGGGCCAGCAGATCAGCTATGATTCCGCGCTTGAGATGGCCGCGAACACGCAGGCGATGATGCACACCACCGCCGACCATGCCGAAGGCGTGGCAGCGCTGATCGAGAAGCGCGGGGCGGTGTTTACGGGGGACTAAGCCACTTGACCGGTAGCAAGACCGAAGTCTCGCCCGATGGCCGGTTCGAGGTCACCTATTTCGAAAGCGAGAGGATGAACGGTCAATGGGGTGCCACGCCAACAATCCATGAGCGCGTGAGCGGCACGACTGTTCTTTCCCTCGTTGACGAACGGATCGATGGCTCGGTCAGCTGGGGCGAGCCGTCGGGACACTTCAGCCTCCTGCTGCGCCGCTGGCCGGACCCAGCGGCCTATCTGCGGGTCTATGTCGATGTTGATGGCGGCACCGTGCAACTGGGCGAGGAGGGTAACGCTCAACCGCTCGCGACGGCACCTGCGCTGGTCACACAATACTTCGCAGAGCAAGCGGCAGCCAAAGCGCCGCCTCCGCCCGAACCTTCGACGCGCAGCGCTCTCAGGGCGGCGGTTGACTGGCTTGCCATTGCGGCGCTCATGCTGACTGGGTTGGCTCTGGTAATGGGCTGGGTGGGCTGAGGGATCAGAGCCACTTCCACACGCCCGCTGGTATCCCCGCGCGCCACAGGTGCACCCAGCTGAACAGGACCCAGAGGGCGGTGCCCGCGAGCAGCGGGATCGGACCCACGCTGAACAGCTTGCCCCAGCGCGGCCAATAGCTCGTCTTGCTCTCCCATTCGACCCACGAGGCACCCATCAGCACCTCCTTCTTGGCGTCCTGAAATTTTGCGCCGACAAGCGCGAGGATGCCCATCGCCGCGGCGGTCACCATCGTGCGGGTGCTCCAGAACAGCACGAGGTGCGAGAGCGCCCACAGAC
Organism: Erythrobacter sp.; assembly: GCA_046080005.1. Classification (GTDB taxonomy): domain Bacteria; phylum Pseudomonadota; class Alphaproteobacteria; order Sphingomonadales; family Sphingomonadaceae; genus Erythrobacter. Next base: position 1,221 of record JBJTTE010000224.1, on the reverse strand, counting down.
CAAAGGCCCACATCATCGGGTGACGGGTGACCCGCAGCGAGCCTTTGGGTTCAGCGTGGGTCTGGGCTTCGGCCATCGGGGTCGCCAAAGCAGGATTGCCTACGAAAGATCCCGCCAGCAGCACCATCGCGGGCCAAGTCAGCAGCGTGGCGATGATCCAGCCAATCTCGCCCGATCCCGGCAGGTCTGCCGGGGGCGCAGCGGTAAAGGCGAAATAGACCCAGCCCAAGGCGGCAAAGCTGACAAGGGTATAGGCAATCTGGAAACCGCCCGCGCCCAGCGCCTTGACCATCGGGGCGCGCAAGGGATGTGACATGGCGAAATGCGAGCCGACAAAGGCGATATTCGCCGCGATGAGTGTGATGATTGCCGCGTCCATGGATGGCCTCCTACCATGCAGGCATCCGCGCGCCTAGGCAGATGGGCTCAATTCTGCACGATCCCGGTGGGGACAATGGTTGCTTGCGCAACGGCGACGTGGAGCGGCGCGCCCTCATCGCTTTCTGCCCATACGTCAGCGCGCACCACAACCTGCCGCTTGCCCGCCTTGACGACGTGTCCCTTGGCGCGGAGTCGCTCGCCTTTGGCGGGGCGCAGGAAATCAATGGTGTAGCCCCCCGTCACGACATCCCCCGCGACCGAAGCCCCGGCCCAAGCGCAGGCATTATCGGCCATCAGCCCGACGATCGCGCCGTGGGAATAGCCGTGGTGCTGGGTCATTTCAGGGCGCAAGGTAAGGAGGAGTTCGCTCTCGCCCTCCCACACCTTCACCGGCTCAAGATCGAGCCAGGTCGAAAAGCCCGAACGGCCAACCGCGACCTTCTTCATGTAGGCAATCGAATCTTCAGGAGAGGCGAAACGGTTGGGCAGAGGAGCGGACATGACGTTGAGTTCCTTTTAGTCTGTAATGCAGACTTTATGCCCCTTGCCACGGATCGACGCAAGTCTGATAATCAGACTGATGAAGACCTACCGCCCTTCCCGCGCGCCCTGCCCGATTGGCCGCGCTGCCCGCCTGCTCGGCGACCGCTGGGTGTTGCTGATCCTGCGCGACGCCTTCTTGGGGGCGGAGCGGTTTGAGGAATTCATTGAGCGCCTAGAGATCAATCGTGCGGCGCTAACGTCGCGGCTGGCAATCTTGCAGGAGGCGGGGCTGTTGCGGCGCGAGCCGCCCGAGGGCAAGCGCGCACGCTATGTCCTGACTGACAAGGCGCGCGCGCT
>JBJTTE010000223.1:0-3402 GCA_046080005.1 Erythrobacter sp. | reverse complement strand
GGCTTTTCCGGCCCGATGATCCGCGCCGCGGGCATTCCGTGGGATCTGCGCAAGAGCCAGCCCTACGACGTCTACGACCGCATGGAGTTCGACATTCCGGTCGGCACCAATTCCGATTGCTACGACCGCTTCATGGTGCGGGTGAAGGAAGTCTACGAGAGCGCCAAGATCATCCGCCAATGCCTGCGCGACATGCCCGGCGGGCCGATCGCGTCGACCGACACCAAGGTCGTGCCGCCCAAGCGCGGCGAGATGAAGCAGTCGATGGAAGCGCTGATCCACCACTTCAAGCTCTACACCGAAGGCTTCCACGTCCCCGCGGGCGAGGTTTACGTTGCGACCGAAAGCCCCAAGGGCGAATTCGGCGTCTATCTCGTCAGCGACGGCACCAACAAGCCCTACCGCTGCAAGATCCGCCCGACGGCCTTCTCGCACCTGCAGGCGATGGACTTCATGTCCAAGGGCCACATGCTCCCTGACGCGACCGCGATTCTCGGCGCGATCGACGTGGTGTTCGGGGAGTGTGACCGGTGAGGGGTCTAAGCCTTGTAAACTATAGGTTGGTCGCATTTCTGGCCGTTCTATCGCTTCTGGCTATGGCACGACCTGCGGTCGCCGGGGAAACCCCCGTCGTGGAGATGTTCGCCGATGCACTTGCTGCCGGTGACATCGATGCGGCGAAGGCCCTCATGGCGCCCGATGCCATGGTAGTGCAATACGACGACTTTGCCGGTCAAACGGAGCGGCAACCGCTTTGGATTCTTCTCAGCAAGACCGCAAAGATGAAGCGTATCGCTGACTACGCCGAGTTCCGGCAGACCGAAGAGGGGCGCGCCTTGTCTTACTACGACCAGGGTGTTGCCTTCGGATTTGGCGAAAATGCCAGATTCCCAAACACGCGCCTGATGGTCGAATTTGAGATCAAGGATGGGAGCGTAATGACTGTTTTCTGTTACTTCGTTGGCCCCACGCCGCCGTCGGTACCGGCAATGCCTGCGAGGAACAACTAATGGCTGACCGCGCCCCCGCTCCTGACGGCAACCTCGCCACGGCCAAGGCCATGATCGACGCCTATAATGCGCAGGACGTCGACGCCTACGTCGCGTTGATGACCGAGGATGCCTGCGAAGCGGGCTATCGCGGCGCGGTGGTGCGCGAAGGCAAGGAAGGCACGCGCGCCGGCCTCAAGGCGATGTTCGCCGAGTTCCCCGAGAACCGCGCCGAGATCATCACCGGCTACGAGCTGGGCGAATTCGCCGTGCTGCACGAGCGGGTGTTCCGCTCGGCGGCAGCGGAGCCCTTCGAAGTCATGTCCGTCTATTCCTTCGAGGGCGACAAGTGCTCTCGCGTGGAGTTTATCCGCTGATGGAGTGCGCCCGGTGAACCAGCAGCAAATGTATCCTTTGCTGATCGGACTGGCGATCGCCCTGTTCGTTGTCTCCATCGCAGTTTTTCTGGTGGGTGGCAGCACGGTGATCGGCGCGTCCAATGTGGCAATCGGTTGCTCGCTGCTCGCTATCGCGGCGTCGCAGAAGAAGAAGAACGACGATAATGGCTGACCGTACCCCCGCTCCCGACACCCCCGAACTGCGCGCCCGCTGGGGTGCTTTCGCGTGGACGCCGGAGAACAAGAAAACCGCCGACTGGCACATCGCCAAGTATCCCGAGGTGCGTCAGCGCTCGGCGGTGATGCCGCTGCTCGATCTTGCCCAGCGGCAGGTCGGCGCGGAGACCGATACCCAAGGGTGGCTGCCGCTGCCGGTGATCGAGTATGTCGCTAAGTATCTCGACATGCCGGTGATCCGCGTGCTTGAGGTGGCGAGCTTCTACTTCATGTATAACCTCAAGCCCGTGGGTAAATTCCACGTGCAGGTCTGCGGCACCACGCCCTGCATGCTGCGCGGCTCGGACGACATCATGGACGCCTGCAAGAAGCGCGGGATGGTGAAGGGCGGGGTCTCGGCGGACGGGCTGTGGACCCTCACCGAAGTCGAATGCATGGGCAATTGCGCCACCGCGCCGATGGTCCAGATCAATGACGACAATTACGAGGATCTGACGGTCGACCGTCTTGACGCGGTGCTCGATGCGCTGGCGGCGGGCGAAACGCCCAAGGCCGGCACGCAGGAGCCGGGGCGGCATACCTCGGAACCCTCGGGCCGGGTGACGAGCTTGCACGAAATGGTCACCGCCAACCACGATTATCGGGGCGAGTGGTAAGGTGACGGCGGTCGCGTCCTTCCTTGGTGCTGCAGTGCTGGCGTTCATCGCCTACAAGGTGCTGATGGGGTTGGTGCGCGTGGGTGTGATCATCCTGATCCTCGCGGTGCTCTACGGGCTGTGGCAGTCGGGGGTGATCGGATGAGCTGGCTCTCGCTTGTGCTTGCCCATTTCGGGCTCGGCGGCTTTGTCGCCGGGGTCTACGCCAGCGCGGTTGGCCAACAGGGGCTTGGAACCGCGCTGATGGGGCTTGGACTGCTCGTGCAGGTGATTGCGCTGGTGCGTATCAAGCGCGAACGCAAGCAGGCCGCGCAGGACTTGGAACAAAGGGAACGCAGCGATGCTCGCGGATAAGGATCGCATCTTCACCAACCTCTACGGTTTTCAGGACTGGAGCCTGAAGGCGGCGCAGGCGCGCGGGGATTGGGACAATACCAAGGCGCTTTTGGCGCGCGGGCAAGACCCGATCATCGAGGAAATCAAGGCGAGCGGCCTGCGCGGACGGGGCGGGGCAGGCTTTCCGACGGGGCTCAAGTGGTCGTTCATGCCCAAGGAATCGCGCGATGGCCGCCCGAGCTTCCTCGTCATCAATGCCGACGAGAGCGAGCCAGGCAGCTGCAAGGACCGCGAGATCATCCGCCACGATCCGCACAAGCTGATCGAAGGCGCGCTGGTCGCAGGCTACGCGATGCGCGCGCGGGCCGCGTACATCTACATTCGCGGCGAATATATTCGCGAGGCCGAGACGCTCCAGAAGGCGATCCACGAGGCCTATGACGCGGGGCTGATCGGCAAGAATGCCTGCGGATCGGGCTATGATTTTGACGTCTTCATGCACCGCGGCGCGGGCGCCTATATCTGCGGTGAAGAGACCGCGTTGATCGAGAGCCTCGAGGGCAAGAAGGGCATGCCGCGGCTGAAGCCGCCGTTCCCGGCGAATGTCGGCCTCTATGGCTGCCCGACGACAGTGAACAATGTCGAGTCGATCGCGGTCGTGCCGACGATCCTGCGACGCGGCGCGTCGTGGTTCTCCGGCTTCGGCCGCCCCAAGAACGCGGGCACGAAGCTCTTCTGCATCTCGGGCCACGTGAACCGCCCGTGCAACGTGGAAGAGGAGATGTCGATCCCGCTCAGGGAACTCATCGAGCGCCACGCCGGCGGCGTGCGCGGCGGCTGGGACAA
>JBJTTE010000222.1:0-3716 GCA_046080005.1 Erythrobacter sp. | reverse complement strand
CGCGCGGTTGGTCGAGGTCTTGTAGGAGGCATTGCCGCGCCCGCCCATGCCGCCTTCGAGGAACACAAGGGTTTGGCCGACTTCGGTGAAATCGGCGAGCACCTCTTCCTTGTCCTCGGAGAGCACCTGCGTGCCCACCGGAACCTTGATCACCAGCGGCTCGGCGCTCGCACCGGTGCGGTCCTTGCCCATTCCGTGCCCGCCTCGCGGGGCCTTGAAGTGCTGGGCATAACGAAAGTCGATCAGGGTATTGAGGCCAGCGACGGCCTCGAAAATGATGTCCCCGCCGCGCCCGCCATTGCCGCCATCTGGGCCACCATACTCGACATATTTCTCGCGGCGGAACGAGACGGCTCCAGGACCGCCTCCGCCGGACTTTACATAGATCTTGGCCTGGTCGAGGAAATGCATGGCGCGCGCTTACGCATTTCCTTGCGCAAATGCGAGGGGAATGGCGACCTGCATTGGCGAAAGCGGTGGGCGCTTCATGGCCGAGAACGGGGCGTTGCGCCTGACACTCTCCTGCTCTCGCACTCGGGATTTATCTGGTCGCGTCCGTCCACGGGGCGGACTTCAGTCAGGAGAAACTGGTGGAGCCGAGGGGGATCGAACCCCTGACCTCGTCATTGCGAACGACGCGCTCTCCCATCTGAGCTACGGCCCCGTTGCCAGTCATCATGCCCGCCGCGCACCGCTCAGGGGCGCAGGCGAGCGCGCGCATTAGCTTGAAGCGTTAGGGCATGCAACGGCGATTTTGCCGCTCAACTGCGACCGGTTACTTGGGCAGCTTGCCCCCGGCCTGGGGGCCAATCGGCTGCACCACAGGCTGCGAAGTGACCCCTTCGGTGACCGGGACTACGGGCACCGGCAGGCCAGTGACAGGGTCGATGACGGTCTGCCCCCCACTGTCCGGCATCATCGCCATCCGGCCCGCACGGGCTTCCTGCACCGCGACCCAGCCCGGCTGCGAGGGGCCATATCTCGCGCCCCACTTGGCGTCCCATTCCGCCGACGCGCGCTGGTAGGCTTCGTAATCGGCGAAGAACTGTTCAAACGGCACCAACAGCCCCTGATAATTGCTCTGCGAAAAGGCTAGCAGATCGGTAGGCGGAGCAGCCAGTGCGCGGTTGGCCATATCCAGCGAGGCGAGGCAGAAGCCGCTGCGCACGGAGGGATCGGCAAAGAAATTGTACAGCTTCGTGATGTAGCCATCGCGCGCGACAATTGCATCGCGCTTCACCCGAAAGCGGCTGGTGTAGCTCTTCTCCAGCCGATCATTGACCGCCTTCAGGCCCCGCGTATTCTTGCTCAGGAAGGCGCGGTAGCCTTGCAGGACCGGGTCATATTCGGCGGCCACACAATTGAGCGCAGCGACATTCCAGGCGGAGCGCAGATTCCAGATCAGTTGGTCATCCGAGAGCTCTGAATTGACCGCAAGGAGCCGCCCGTCGGGCCCACGCGCAGGAAGGTCCATCACATAGGGCGCGCCGTTCGGCGGAAGCGGACGAAAGGGAACGACCTCGGCCACCACCGGCGGCGGGGCTGGGGGTGGCGGCGGAGGCGGTGCTGGAGTGGTGCAACCCGCGAGCAAACCCGCCCCCAGCGCGAGTGCCTTGAGCGCCAGCGCAAAAGGTGCGCGGGCGGTGATGCGGGACGGTTCGATAGGCATCTGTGGGGCCGCACTCATCGGGACATCTCTCTCCTGCTGCGGTCTGTGGTCGCCGCTCTGGACCAAGGATGGCTGCGCCCAACTTGCTCCAACCTGAAGGGCGCGTGATAGCCGGGCCAGCCCATAAAGCAATTGCCCGGAGCCTACGTAGAGGCCCCGGGCATTCGATATTTCAACATGGGTGCGGCGGATGGTAGGCCCGCAGCGACGAGTTATTCGCGGTTGCCCAGGAAGCTAAGCAGGAACTGGAACATGTTGATGAAGTCCAGATAAAGGCTCAGCGCGCCGAGGATCACCGCCTTGCCGGCAAATTCGGTGCCGCGCAGATAAGTGTATTCTTCCTTGAGGCGCTGGGTGTCATAGGCAGTTAGACCTGCGAAGATCAGCACGCCGATGAAGCTGATCGCGTAGTGGAAGCCGGGCGACTGGAGCCACAGGTTCAGCAGCGACGCCACAATCAGTCCGATCAGACCCATGATCAGGAAGCTGCCCATGCCCGAGAGGTTCTTCTTGGTGGTATAGCCCCACAGCGACAGGCCAGCAAATGCTGCCGCGGTGGCAAAGAACGTCGTCGCGATCGAGCCGCCGGTGTAAACCAGGAACACCGAGGAGAGCGACAGGCCCATCAGGATGCTGAAGGCCCAGAACAGCATCTGCAGGGTTCCGGTGCTGAAGCGGTTGGCGCCAAAGCTCATCGCAAAGACGATGGCGAGCGGGGACAGCGCGACAATCCAGCGAAGGATACCGCCGGTAAAGATCGTCGCAGCGGTACCGCTGGTAAAGGCCAGTAGCGCAACGATCCCGGTCAGCAGGATGCCCGAAGTCATGTAGTTGTAAATCGAGAGCATGTGCTTGCGCAGGCCCTCGTCATAGCTCACGCGGCCGGCAACATCGCCTCCGGCGCGCGGCACGGAGCCGAAACGCTGCGCATTGCGCGAGGTGTCATTCCAGTCAGCCATTGTGAAACCCTTAGCCTTTCCAAGTCGGAGCGCGGACACGCCCGTGCTCTCCATAAGCGCGAATATCGGGGTTTGGCGCGCGCTTTTCAAGCAAAACCGGATTGCAAAGCGCGCAATCTGTTCAGATTAACATTCACTAATTTTAACTGCCCTTGGACAGGACGGACCCTTTGTCGCGTGTCGCGGCCAGCGTTGCGGCGAGCAGGCGCCGAAGCGCAGCGCCATCATCCAGCACATTCAATCCCTCACGGGTCATGCCTCCAGGGCTGGCCACGCGGTCAGCAAGCGTGGCCGGGCTTGCCTCGGACGTGGCGGCGAGCGCCGCAGCCCCTTCGACCGTCGCCAGTGCCAGCGCCGCAGCGGTTGCCTCGTCGAGCCCCAGATCCACTGCCGCGCCCGCGAGCGCGTCGATAAAGCGATAGACAAAGCCCGGCCCCGATCCGACCAGCGCCGTAACGAGATCGAATTGAGCCTCATCTGCAAGCCACACCGCGCTACCGAGCCGATCAAACAGCGCGAAAGCTGTGTCGCGGCGAGCGGGATCGAGGCCGCGCTCGGCCAGGATGACCGGCGATTTGTTGATCCGGGCCGCGAGGTTGGGCATCACCCGGATGTGCGCAGCAGCCTTGGGAAAGGCCTCGTCGAGCTGCGCCAGCGTTATCCCGGCGAGCAGCGAGCAAACCGTCTTGGCCCCGGTCAGACCCTGCAATTCCGGCCCCAAAACCGCCAACTGCTGAGGCTTGAAGCCGAGCAGCACCGCGTCATGCTCGCTCGTGGCCGCGTCCTCGACCTTGCGATAAAGCGCTACGCCCTCAGGCGCTTGCACCATCAGGGGATCAATCACCGAAAAGCGCGCTGGAGCTTCGCCCGCGGCCAGCCATCCGGCGAGCATCGCTCCGCCCATATTGCCGCAGCCGATGATGAGGAGGTGGTTCATATCACAACTTCCGTCCGCCCTGAGCCTGCCAAAGGGCCGTCCCTCTTACTCAACCGGAGCGCAAGAAAGAAGTGCGGGGCTTCTACGAGCTAAGCCCGAACGGGCTTTGGTTCGAAGGCCCTCAGGCCTCACCCGCCGCGTCGACCATCGC
>JBJTTE010000221.1:0-3093 GCA_046080005.1 Erythrobacter sp. | reverse complement strand
TGCTTGGCGGGGTGGCAGGAGGTGTTGCTCGCGGCGGACGCGAAATCATGTAGCAGCGCGGCGAGCCGGGCTTCGGCGCTGGCATGGCCGGTCAGTTCGAGCAGATTGCGCGTCGCCAGCAGATCGGCCTGACTGCGGCGCAGCAAGGCGCGGGCAAGCGCGGGATAGTCCTCGATCGCCCGCTCGATATCGCGCCGGGCAAAGGTGCACAGGCGGCTCTCGGTCAGCGCGACGACATCATGATGGGCAAAGGGCGCAAACAGCTCGCCGATGAAACCGGCCGGGTGAACCAGCGACAGGATCTGCTCGTTACCATCCTGATCAATCGCCGAGACCTTGAGTGCGCCCGATAGCAGCGTGGCGCAGGCCGCTTCCTCGTCTCCGGCCGCGAACAGCATCTCGCCGCGCGCCAGCACCCGTGTGCGCCCGGCAGCGGCGAGCGCGTCGCGCTCTTCCGTAGTTAGCACCGCGCAGGCGGCGGTCTCCTTCACCGGACAGGTGCTGCACGCCAGGTTCATGATCACATCATCTCCCACAAACGCGCGATCGCCGCATCTTCGCGGGCGAGCAGCGCCGCAATTTCGCTCTGCGCCGAGACCAGCGCAGCATCATCAGCCAGCGCCGCTCGGGCCTCTGCAGCGAGCCCGTCGACCGTGGCGAGCGTCCCGGCGGTCTTGCCGCGCTGCGCATCGAGATCGGCCAGCGCGACCAGCGCGGCGGCGTGGGCAGCGCTGGCGAAGGGCTGACCGGTCGCCGCCCGGGCGAGCTGCGCGGCTTTGGTTTCCTGCGCGAGGAAGGCGTCGTGCGCGGCGGCTGTGCCAGCCAGCAGGTCGGCCAGCCGCTCAGGCGAAACAACCGGACGAATCGGCGCAGGCGGCGGTGGCGGCGCGGCGGTCGCAGGAGCCGTGCCGCTCTCGAACGGGCGCATCGCCAGCGACGGATAGTCGCCGCTATTGCCCGCACAGCCGGCAAGAGCAGCGGCAAGCAGCGCAAAGATCACGGATTTTGACAAGAGTGTGCGCATAAAGATCCCATGTCTCGTTACCATGACACGCATGGATGGCAAAGAGACCTAACAGATTCCGGCATCCTACTTTTTGCCGAGGTCCGGCCTGCTGGGGCGTTGACTTGCGGTGACCTTTGCCCTAACGGCACCCATCTTTGACGGGGCTGCATTGTCGCATGCCTCGCTTTGCCGTTCGGTTGGCTTGGCGTTTTCCGGCCTGTCCGGACCTGCACAGACTTGAGAGTAGAATGCCATGTTCGCTGTAGTGCGCACGGGCGGCAAGCAATATCGGGTTGCCGCCGGAGACAAGATTGCCGTTGAGAAGCTTGCAGGCGAAGCTGGCGATACGATTACGCTGGGTGATGTCCTGTTGGCCGGTGAAGGTGACACCCTTGCCGATGCCGCTTCGGTGACTGTCTCGGCCGAGATCATCGCTCAGGCGAAGAGCGAGAAGGTGATCGTTTTCAAGAAGCGTCGCCGTCACAACTATCGTCGTCGCAACGGCCACCGCCAGCAGATGACCCTGCTGCGCATCACCGCCGTTGGCGCGGGTGAAGCGGCCAAGTCGGCCAAGAAGGCGGCGGCCAAGAAGACCAAGACCGAAGATGCGGCTGAAGCTGCTCCCTCGGCGGAATAAGGAGCGACTGAGCCATGGCACATAAGAAAGCAGGCGGTTCGTCGCGTAACGGTCGGGATTCGGCCGGTCGTCGCTTGGGCGTGAAGAAGTTCGGCGGTCAGGAAGTGATCGGCGGCAACATCATCATCCGTCAGCGCGGCACCCGCGTATATCCGGGCGTCAATGTCGGCATTGGCAAGGATTACACGCTCTATGCGCTCGGAGCGGGTGTAGTGCGATTCCATGCTGGCAAGCTCGGCCGCAAATACGTCAGCGTAGACGCGATGGCCGAAGCCGCCGAATAGTCGGACGATCCGATAAAGGGATTGTCCGGTAAGGATGGTCCCGGTTGGTGAAAGACCAACCCAATGAGGGAGACAGGACCATCCTCCACCGAGGGGGTCCTTCTCCCTTTTTCGTCTCCCTCGAATATCTGCGAGATTGCGTAGTCTTGCGGCCATAAAATTGTCACGCCTGTCGCCTATGCGCGGCGCGGGGCGAGGGAGGAAGAACACGTGTTCCATCGAAGCGAAAGACTGTTCCTGCGGCCCGCTTTCCTAGAGGATTGCAGCGCCATTCTTGCTGGCATCGGCGAGGAGAGCATCGTCCGCAATCTTGCGCGCGCGCCTTGGCCGTACACGCTGGATGACGCGCGCGGCTTTGCCGCTGTGCCGCAGGATATGCGCCTGCCGCATTTCCTCGTCACGCTCCCCGGCACCGGCGTGATCGGCGCCGCAGGCCTGGGCGAGCATGAGGGCGAAGCGGAGATCGGCTACTGGATCGCACGCGAACACTGGGGCCACGGCTATGCCACCGAGGCAGCGGGTGCGGTGCTGAAGATCGCCCGCACGCTCGGCCACCGGCGGCTGGTTGCCGGTCATTTTGTCGATAATCCGGCGTCCGGCAAGGTGCTGACCAAGCTCGGCTTTGCTCCAACCGGACGGGTGGGCAAGCGCTTCAGCATGGCGCGTGGTGGCAGAGACGATCTGGTCGAATATGCCCGCGATCTGGAGGCCGAGATGGACCCGGTGGTGGTTGCCCGCGCGGCCTGAGCGGGGCGGCTTGTTCGCAACTGCAAGACCGCCTAGGGCGAGGCCCTATGGTCGCCAGAAAGAGACTAAGTCCCGAGGAATCGCGCAGCACTGCGCTTGAGGCGGCGCGTGCGCTGCTGATCGAGACGGGGCCGCAATCGGTGACGCTCAAGGCGGTCGCGGCCCGCATCGGGCGCACCCATGCCAACCTGCTGCATCACTTCGGCTCGGCCTCGGGCTTGCAGAAGGCGCTCGCCGAACACCTCGCCCGCACCGTGTGCGAGACGATCCTTCAGGCCGTCCACGCCACCCGTGCGGGGCTGGGGTCACCGCGCGAGGTGGTTGATCTCGCCTTTGACGCCTTTGACCGCGAGGGCGCAGGCGCGCTCACCAGCTGGATGCTGCTGACCGGCAACGAGGACGCGCTCGACCCGATCATT